>NZ_CP029758.2:2747470-3052744 GCF_004006395.2 Clostridium sp. AWRP
TTAAATATTCAAAATAAGATTTTTATTTGATTAAGGCATTTGAAAAAATATCCTAGCATACTGACTAGTTATTTCTTTGAAAATGCCTAAGCTACCTATATATAAAGGAGGATTTTTTATGCCAATAAATATACCTAACGATCTTCCAGCCTCTAAAACGCTGAAGGCTGAAAACATATTTGTAATGAATGAAAGGCGTGCATTAAAACAAGATATAAGGCCTCTTAATATAGTCATATTGAATCTAATGCCGGTTAAAACCGTTACGGAAGTACAACTTTTAAGGTTGCTTAGTAACTCCCCTATTCAAATTGATATAACATTGATATATCCTAAATCCCACAGATCAAGAAATACTTCAGAACAATATCTTCTCAAGTATTATGAAACTTTTGATGAAATAAAAGATAGAAAATTTGATGGCATGATAATAACAGGAGCACCTGTTGAAAAACTGAAATTTGAAGATGTTGACTATTGGGATGAATTAACTGAAATAATGGACTGGAGTAAAAAAAATGTATATTCAACTTTACACATATGTTGGGGTTCTCAGGCTGGACTTTACCACCATTTTGGTATTCCAAAATATACTTTAGATAAAAAAATGTTTGGTATTTTTCCACATATAATAAATGAAGAAAATACACAGTTGCTTAGAGGATTTGACGATATATTTTACGCACCTCATTCAAGACATACCTGTGTAAAAAAAGGAGATATTGAAAAAGTACCTGAATTGGAAATACTTTCAGAATCAAAAGATGCCGGAGTCTATATACTTTCAACAAAAGGCGGACGTCAAATTTTTGTAACAGGTCATCCTGAATATGATACCTTAACATTAAAATCAGAATATGATAGAGACGTAGCAGCTAATTTGCCCATAGAGATTCCCAAAAATTATTTTCCTTATAATGATACAACCAAACAACCTAGAGCAACTTGGAAAAGTCATGCCAACCTTTTATTTATAAACTGGCTGAATTACTATGTATATCAAGAGACACCTTATAATTTGGATAGTCTTCAATAACATAGAAAAATGGAAATGACCTTTTAATAAAATAGTGTCATTTCCATTTTTTATAGATTTCTACAATTTCATAAATAGGTTCAAAATAACCAAAATCTATTTAATAAGTTTATTCATATCTTCAGCAACATTCATATTGTCCTGTAACATAATTAGATTTTTATGTCAACTAATTTTGAAAATGTCCCAAAAAGTTTTAATTATTAGCACCAGCAATAGCTGGTGCTTTGTTACGCTTATAACATTATTTTTAGGTATAGCAAACACATCCATCAACTTAAAGTTTTTTAAGTAAAAGGGCTTTTTAGTTCTTTAAGCTATGTTTTCTTTTTGTCTATGAGCCTGCTTATTGCAATAATGTTCAAATGAAGCCTGCTTCCATGGGTGACTCATCGGCGGTATATAGTGTTTCTTTGGAGTTTTTGAGGTCTTCGCAAGATCAAAATTTTTTGATGAAGGAACATGATCCGGAAGCAATTCAAGTGCATAAACTTTTTCGTTTGCACAAAAATATAGATCATTGTTAAATGCCTTTATTACTATACCGCAGGTACCTTTATGGTAATATACTGGGTGACCATTAGCATCTACTGGAAGATAATATCCTTTATTGTATTTTACACAACTCCCATTGTCTACTTTCCTACTAGCAAGTACACCAAGAATTAAATTGATTTTCTCAATATCAGGTTGCGTTTCGAATACAGATTTGATATTATCAACAGGTAAAGCAAATCGAGCATTGAATTTTTTTATGTAGGAGTTTAAAAATTCATTTGCCTGCTCAATCGTGCTTATACCAGCTAAACGCAATTCGATAGGAAGTCGTGATTGCAGTGTTTGAAACATTCGTTCCACACGCCCCTTGGCTTGTGGAATGCTGCTGGTTTTAATCTCAATTCCTAACTGCTTGCAGGCATAACCGAATTGGGTAAAAGTGTCCTCTTCGATAGAAGGGGATTTCTTTTGTTTATACTCAAAAACTGTACGCCTATCGGTGTAAAACATATAAGGAATACCATAGGTTTTCAATATTTGCTCAAGTACATGGTAATATCCATTTAGCGTTTCTTGAACATCGAAATAAGCACCTACAATAGCACCTGTGGCATCATCTACAGCTATATGAAGCTGACTTTTTTCTCCACCAAACCAAGGATGAAGAGAAGCATCCATCTGAAGCATTTCTCCAAAGTAGGCACATCTCGGACGCCTAGGATGAGCATCTTCGATAGCAAGAATAGAACTTTGAATAACACTAGCCTGCTTTTTTGACTTTGTAGATTTTTGCATATCTTTAAGTTTAGTGTATAGAGCCTTCTTAGAAGAACGTTTTGCCTTAGGAGACAGGATGAATTCCTGCAAAAGGATGGAACGTATAGTGTTTGATGAAACTTTGATTCCTTCAAATTCTTTTAAGAGTTCTGAAAAATGAGTTAAATTGGTGCCTTCATATTTTGTTCGATATAAGTCAACAATAGTCTGTTTTGTAGAATTATCTAAAGCATGGACAGGTTTTTTACCACGATTTCCATGTATAAAAAAGGCTTTTCCCTGCTCTTTATACCCTTTAATCATTCTGTTAATGTGCCTAACAGTACAGTTAATCTGTACAGCAGCTCTTTGCTTGTTACCATTGCTCTCTACTAATTTCTTGATTATGTTATATTTTGCATTCTCATTCATTGTTAAAACTACCTTTCTGATTTTGTCCACCTCACTTCTTAGTCATGAGGTTTTATTATACTATAAACTTATTTATTTGGGACATAATCAAATGCGGTATACTAAGACATTATCACAATTCAATCATATGTCCTGTAACATAATTAGATTTTTATTGACATTGAAAAACATAACATATATAATACATATTAGTTAATAAGAATTTTACAAAAAATTAAATAAATCCTTATCAAGAGAAACTTAGGGACTGGCCCTATGAAGTTTCAGCAACCTCATGCTTTGCCCATGCGTAAACATGTAAAGGTGCTAATTCCAGCAGATCATAATAATTCTGAAAGATGAGGGAGAGATGTTTTTTTAATAAACTCTCATAATAACCTATGCTATTTATCCTCTTCTTTTTAGAAAGAGGATTTTTTATTTTTCGGTAAAAAATTCATGAATTTAAAATACATTACTTAAAGAGAGGAAGTGAATAATGTATTTTTACATATTAAAATACATTAGTACAAATTATGGACAAACTTACATCAAAAGAAATTATAAAACTTGGACTAAAAACTGGAGCTTCTCTAGCAGGAATTGCAAATGTTGAGGACCTAAAAAAAGCCCCTGCATTTACTGTAGTACCTAAAATGCCTAAATACAACGGTGTTGGAACTTATATGCGTGGAGAAAAAGATAAATTTCTAACAGAGGTTCTATGGCCCCAGGGAATAAAAAGTGTACTTATTTTAGCTTATCATCATCCTGTAGACAATCCTGCTGTGGACTATTGGATTGAAGATCATAATACTATAGGCAATAAAAAATTAATTAGTATTACCAAAAGTGTTAAAAGTACATTGGAAAATGAAGGTATAGAAACCTATTCTTTTAATTATCATGTGGAAAAGGGCGGAATATTCTTAAAAGATTCAGCAGTAGTGGCTGGATTAGGATGCATAGGTAGAAATAACTTATTGGTTACACCTGAATATGGTCCTCATGTAAGATTAAGAGCACTTGGTTTAAGTTTAGATTTACAATCAACCGGACCTTCTGCATACGATCCATGTAAAAGCTGCAAAATTAAGTGCTGGGAAAAATGCAAAAAAGGTGCATTTGCTAAGGAAATATATTTTCCTTCAGAATTAGGTAGAAGTGAACTACCTGGAAGAGTTGGAAATTTCGATAGAACCTTGTGTAATATACAAATGGAAGAAGATGTAGCTAGCATTAAACCTTTGACTATACCTGAAGTTTCCACAAAAGAACCCGTTAATGTTATAAAATATTGCAGAACATGTGAATATGCGTGTCCCATAGGTAAATAACTATATGTTTTATTGTTAAACAAAAGGAGGAAGTTTAAAATGGACACAAATTCAAAATCAAATGAACAAGGTCAACTTAAAAGGACTCTAAAAGCCAGACATATGAACATGATCGCCATAGGAGGATCAATTGGAACCGGTTTATTTTTTGCCAGCGGCAGTGCTGTCAGCACAGCTGGACCTGGCGGTGCTGTTTTAGCTTATGTAATTATGGGAATTTTAGTTTACTTTTTGATGACATCCCTCGGCGAGATGGCAACACTTTTACCTATATCAGGATCTTTTGAAACTTATGCTACAAGATTCATTGACCCTGCATTAGGTTTTACCCTTGGATGGAATTACTGGTTTTGCTGGGCAATATGCGTTGCCGCTGAATTGGTTGCAGGTTCAATGATTGTTAAATTCTGGCTTCCAAATACCAATACTACTTTATGGAGTATGTTATTTTTAGTAATAATTTTTATCTTAAATATTCTTTCAGCAAGAATTTACGGTGAAAGTGAATATTGGTTTGCAAGTATTAAAGTTGTCACAATTATAGTATTCCTTATAGTAGGTGTTCTCATGATATTTGGCATTTTAGGTGGAAAATCACCTGGATTAAGTAATTGGGTACTATCAGATGCTTCTGGGAAGAAAGGACCTTTTGTTGGCGGAATATCTGCTATTATTAATGTATTTTTGGTTGCAGGATTTTCTTTCTCCGGAACAGAAATAGTTGGCCTTGCTGCAGGTGAATCGGAAAATCCTGAAGAAAATGTTCCTAAAGCTATAAAAAATGTTTTCTGGCGTATTTTACTATTTTATATGGGGGCAATTATAGTAATTGGGTTTTTAGTACCTTTCACCGATCCAAACTTATTAAAAAGTGGTGCAGATAATATTTCATACAGTCCTTTTACCATGGTATTTAAAAGATCTGGTCTGGCAATTGCGGCAAGTATTATGAATGCAGTAATTTTAACATCTGTTCTCTCCTGCGGTAATTCAGGTCTTTATGTAGCTTCACGTATGCTTTATTCCCTATCCAAAGAAGGGAAAGCACCTAAATTTTTATCAAAAGTAAACAAACATGGTGTCCCTACAACTGCTTTATACGCCACAACTGTTATTGCTTGTTTTGCTTTTTTCGCCTCTCTGATTGGAGATGGGAAAATATATTATATACTATATAATGCTTCTGGTATCACAGCCTTCTTTGCATGGTTAGGTATAGCTATCTGCCATTATAGATTTAGAAAAGCATACACTGCACAAGGCAAAAATTTGAAAGATTTAAAATATAGGGCTAAATTATATCCATTTGCACCTATTATATCTATTATACTTTGTATAATTGTTATATTCGGTTCTAATATATGGGTATTTCAAGCTAAAACATTTAGCTGGTTTGATTTTGTAACAAATTATATGTGTATTCCTATATTTATATCTTTGTATATTGGATATAAGATTATTAAGAAGACAAAAATAGTACCTCTTAAAGAATGTAACTTTGAGTATAATGAAGATGAAAAAAAGCCATCAGCTTAGTTTAGCTGATGGTTTTCTCTGTTATTTACTAAGATTTAATTTTATCCAGCAGTTTTTCAATATATTCAAGTATAACCCTCTGTTTTATATCTTTAAACATATCGTCAGTATCCCATATCTTATCTTTAATACAAAGACTGTCTTTTATACATATACTTTCTCTTAATCTAGTTGCATCCAGTTCCAATTGACTTTTTAACTCTTTCAAGTTTTCTATAGCCAATGTCATCACCTCATTTGTTCCTCTTAATATACTATTCATAACTTTAGAATTTGGAACTCTATATTAATGAATCTTATTTGCTTTCGCTGTATGCTTGGGAGTGTTACAGTAGGTAGCCATCAGATAAATCTTAAACTTATATCCATTGCTTTTACAGAATGTGTAAGAGAACCTATAGATATTATATCAACACCAGTAGAGGCAATATCTACTATAGTATCTTCGGTGACATTTCCTGAAGCTTCTAAAATAAACTTTTTATCTACAAATTTCACAGCCTTTTTCATAGTATCTACATCCATATTATCCAACATAATTACATCAACTTCAGTATTAACCGCTTCTTTCAGCTGATCGAGATTTTCTACTTCTACTTCTACTTTAGCTGTAAATGGAATTTTACTTTTTATTCTTTTTACGGCTTCCGTTATAGAACCTACTGCCCTTATGTGATTATCTTTAATCATTACAAAATCAGACAAATTCATCCTGTGATTGTATCCTCCTCCTGCTGTAACAGAATACTTATCCAAAATTCTAAATCCAGGAAGAGTTTTTCTTGTATCTACTATTTTCACATCATAATCCTTTACTAAATCAACCATCTTATTAGTTTTAGTTGCAATTCCACACATTCTTTGAAGTATATTAAGGGCAACCCTTTCTCCTTTTAATATAGATTTAGAATTTCCCTCTAGTTCTACAATAACATCACCTTTCTCCACTTTAGAAGTATCTTTTACCTTGACGTTGAATCTTATACTGCTGTCCACAATTTCAAATACTCTTTTAGCCACATAAATTCCAGCAATAACACCTGACTCCTTTGCAATAAATCTTCCTTTTGAAACTTCACTTTCTAAAAGCAAATTATCTGTAGTAACATCACCGTAATTTATATCTTCTATAAGAGCATTTTTTATTAACTTATCAACTATTAAGTAATTCAAATTCAATCACCTCAAAACTAAATTATCTTTAGAATACTCTTCTATATAATTACTTCCTATAGAAGTCTTGCTTTCCAAAGTAGCCCTAATTATACTTCTAGCAACTTCATACATATTATAAACTTCTACTTGCTCAATACTTTTAAAATTTATATATTGAAATTTAAAAAGAACTTCATCTACAACCTCTAATGCAATTTTAATGTTATCAATTCTTCTAACTATTCCTAAATTATTTTCCATTAATATCTTCAGATTTTGCTTAAGTTTTGAAAAGTTCATGTGACTTTCTTTACATTGAGGAATAAATTCACTGTTTTCAAAGTTATCTTCATCTATAACTTTTACTTTATTTAAGATATCCTCCGCAGCCCTTTTTCCGAAAACCAGGGCTTCCATTAAAGAATTGCTGGCAAGCCTGTTTGCCCCATGAGCCCCAGTACAAGCACATTCTCCGACTGCATAAAGGTTTTCCATACTAGCTCTTCCAAACAAATCCACCTTAATACCACCCATAAAATAATGCTCAGCTGGAGTTACAGGTATGTAATCCTTATACATTTCTATACCATTGTCTTTACATTCACTATAAATCTTATTAAATCTATTTTCTAAAAATTTTTTTTCGTACATAGTAGCATCCAAATAAACATAATTGGAATCAGTTTTTTTCATTTGATCACTAATTGCTCTAGCTACAATATCCCTAGGAGCAAGTTCCATCCTTGAATCATATTCTTTCATAAACCTGTTTCCACATTTATTTTTAAGTACCGCACCTTCTCCCCTTACAGCTTCAGATATTAGAAACATTTTTTCCTCATTATTTTTAGAGTATAAAGCTGTAGGATGAAACTGAATGTATTCCATATCTTCTAAGGTTACCTTTGCCCTTATTGCCATGGCAATTCCATCTCCTGTAAGTACATCTACATTAGTAGTTTTAGAAAATAACTGTCCAATTCCACCAGAGGCTATTACGCAGCACTTTGATTTTAAATAAACAAATTTATTTTTGTAAAATGTCATTATACCACAACATTTATTTTTGTTATCAACAATATCCAGGGCGAAGATATTAGGTATTATTTCTATATTGGGAGCATTTTTAGCCTGGTTTACAAGAACCTCCATTATAGCTTTTCCTGTAGAATCTCCATTTACATGAAGTATCCTTGGAATAGAATGATTTCCTTCAAAAGACCTATAAAAATTACCCTGGGAGTTTTTATCAAATTTAACTCCAAGACTAACCAAATCATTTATAGCTTTCTCAGATTCATTTACAAGTACATTTACAGCTTCCAAATCATTAACATAGCATCCTGCATTTATAGTATCCTTTACATGAAGCTGTCTGTCATCATTTTGTATACTTGCTGCAATTCCTCCCTGAGCCAGATATGAATCACAATCATATACATCCTTTTTGCTTAAAACCGCTACTTTTAAATTTTTAGAAAGCATTAAAGCAGTATAAAGTCCTGCTATTCCTGCTCCAATTATAACTACATCAAAGCTCTTGCTTTCACAGGAATTCACGTTATAGTTTGCTAAATATCTTCTTTCCACTTTACATCACCAGCCTATATAGAATTTATTCAATACGTAACATTTTCTCAAGGGAACCCAATGCCTTTATTCTCATTGATTCAGGAATAAATATTTCATGTTCCATATTTAAAAGAGAATTGTGGACATCTTTTAGTGTAGTCATTTTCATATTTTGACACACAAGTCTTGGACTTAATAAATAAAACTTCTTCTCAGGATTATCATTTTTCATTTTATGAAGTACCCCTATTTCAGTACCTATGATGAATTCCTTATTTGGTGATTTCTTTGCATAGTCAATTATCTGTGACGTACTTCCAACAAATTCAGCACTATCCCTTATTTCTTTTGAAACTTCAGGATGTACTAGCATTTCAGCTCCAGGATGCTCTTCCTTTATTTTTTTAACATCTTCTATAGTTATTCTGGCATGAGTTATGCAGTGACCACCTGACCAAGGTATGATTTTCTTATCTGTAACTTTTTCGGCTACATAACTGGCAAGATTTTCATCTGGTACAAATAATATCTCATCCTTATCCATGCTTTCTATAACTTTAACTGCATTAGAAGACGTACAACATATATCACTTATAGCCTTAACCTCAGTAGAAGAATTTATATAACATACTACAGCTGCTTCTGGATGCTTTTCTTTTTCCTCCATAAGTTGCTCTTCATCTATACATTCTGCTAAAGGACATCCTGCATATTTTGAAGGAAGTAAAACTGTTTTATTTGGTGATAGTATTTTTGCACTTTCTGCCATAAATTTAACCCCACAAAATACTATAACTTCATTATCCATTTTAGCAGCAGCTCTACTTAGTGCAAAAGAATCCCCTACAATATCTGCTATATCTTGAACTTCTGGCAGTTGATAATTATGTGCCAATATGCACGCATTTTTTTCTTTTTTCAACCTATTTATTTCATTTATTAAAAATGTTTTGTCCATATTACACCTCTACAATAATATTTTTGTTTTATAATATATTAATATTTTTATACCATACCAATATTTTTATACTACAATTTGATGTATATACACCAGTATATACTATTTTTTATGTTTTAACAACATCCAATAGAGATACTACTAAATTCCACCTTTACAATTACATTAAAAAAAAGTATGAATCTTAATCCATACTTTTAGTGAATTATTACAATTTATAAACTATTTACAATTTGATTTAAATTTTCTGACATAGATGTAATTTCTTCTATACTAGCTGTTATTTCCTGTGTAGCCGCTGCCTGCTCTTGACTTGAAGTCAATGAATTCTGACTCATCTTGCTAGAAGATTCAACCTTTTCCTTGATATTATCTGTTAACTTTGCAATTTTAGGCACTGTACTTCTTGACTGTTCTGATAATTTTCTGATTTCTTGTGCAACTACTCCAAAACCTTTTCCAGCATCTCCTGCCCTAGCTGCTTCAATTGAGGCATTTAATCCAAGCATCTTAGTCTCATCTGAAATACCTTTTATTAAAGAAGATACTTCATTTATCTCTTCCGACAAAGATATTATTTGTTTTATTTCATTATCCAGATTCTGCTCATTTGTATGTATTTCAGATGCTGAAGCAGCTAATTCTTCAATAGTAGAGGATACTCCTGTAATATTCTCCGTAAGATCATTGGACATATTTTTCAAATTCACTGTAACCCCTCTAGGTATAATCATTCCAAAAGTACCCACAACATCACCTGTATCCTCATCACATAATGGATAAGTTGCCATCCTAACAGCTCCTAAGTCCCCTAAAGCATCTATATTCTCTGATGCAAATTTTTTAGTTTGAATCGCCTTACTTACTACAGATGCAGGATTATCTAAAAATGAAACTCCCGGCTTAATAGCAGGTATATCAAATTTTTCAGATCGCTGTACACTAGTAACCTTTTCCAAGTCAGATAAAATAAAAAAAGCTCCTTCTGGAAACATTTCAACTAATATTGGTGCAAAATTCTTAAATGCCTTTGCTACAGGATGTGATTTTAAAAATACAGAACAAAACACCCCAGTAACTTGTCCATTTTCATCAGTTATAGGTTCTTCAAAAATTTTAAGTGCTCCATATTTAGATTTTGAAATGTTCTCTGTAACATTTTTCTTTTCCTCTAATGCTTTTAATCTTAAATTATGTTGACTTAAATCAAATCCAATATCCATTGACTTCATATCAAATATCTTTGATTCCTTTTTCCAAACAACTTTACTTTTCTCAGTAATAAAATATACTACCCCACCTGGTATCATTTCCGCTTGTGATTCACACATACGTTTTACATAATCTAATTCATTTATAGAAATCATAAAAATCTACTCTCCTTATATTATCTTTAAAAATTATATTAACTATTATTTTTATTATAGTTAACCGGCAGAACTTAATCAATAAATTTACTATACTTTTTACCTTGTTTGTCTAATTTTCACTTTATTAATCCATAATGTCTAATTTTTCTTTTATATGGGAAAAAGCTTTATACAGCCGTCGTTTAGCATCGTTAAATAATGTGTTGTCTATACTTTTAACTTTTTCTTCACCAAAATATCTATTTTCTATATATGCTGTATACCTTATTTCAATTTGTATGGCCTCAACATTTTTCATAGAACTGTAATGAGATACTATATACCCTCCCCTTAGTCCCTTTTCATTAACTTTTACATTAAACCCCTGAGAAGTAAGCGCGTCATATACCACCCTTAAAAATTCTTTAGAACAAGTTTTTCCTTCACGGGTTCCAAGTATTATATCTGCTTTCGACTGTTCAAAAAAGCTGTGTAAATCCAACAAATAGGCTCTATTCTTTAGCTTTAAAATTTTGTCTATTTCCCTTTGCAAGCAAAAATGATATACATCATAGATATTTTTTATTCGTTCTTCTATTTTCTCCTCTTTCAAAAGTTTATCATAAATTTTTTTGTCAAAGGTAGTATTATAATATACTAAGGACTTTGTATATTTACCCTGTACATATTTATTTTCAATATTTCTATTTACATCTATAACATATCTGCTGTAATTAGCCGACACTACAGTTATATTTAACTCGTGTAAAAAATCATAAAGGTTATTTAAAAACCAATCATTGTTTGGAAGCACCACTCCTTTTTTCATGCTTTGTTTCATTTCCAAAGTTATTTTACTAGATCCATGTGGAATACTTGCAACTATATTACATGGATTTTCACTATTTATTACATTAACTGGATTCATCAATATCCCTCCAAATTATAGAATTTTTAAATATAAATCTAACATTATTTGGTCTTTCCCTATTTTAATTGTACAAGTATTTAAATATCAATGACAGTCATATTAAATTGGTATTAGAAATTTATTTTTGTAAAAAGTCACAATGTGTAAAATATAGTAGACAAATTTAAGTATAATATTTCAGATACAAATAGTATACTTAAATTATAAAACCACATTTTATAAATAATATATATGCAGCAAATAATATGGGGGGATATTAAATGCATTGGGAAGTAATAAAACGGCTGACTAAGACTGGAATATATATTAGCACAATAAAATCTTTTGAATTTAATGAAGAATCTAAAGATAAAATGTACAATGAAGCATTAAAATACGCTAGGCATAAAAATAAAATGTCCTTTATAAAAAAATATTATTATGAAATTGAATTTAACTGGGAATAAGGCATATGGCATATATAGTATAAAAAATTTTATAATGTTATAGATGTGAAAAGTTTAATGTATCACATCTATTTTTTATTATGCTTCTAATATATTGTTAACTTTAATATGTATTTTACGTTGACAATTCATTAAATAATTATTATAATTTTATTGTCAACGTAAATATTGTATAGGTTAACAATTATTAAGGAGGAAAAAATATGAACTTAAAACTTAGAGAAATGACTACAACAGCTATATTTACAGCTTTAACAGCTATTTTAGCTCAAATTTCTATACCGATGCCATTTAGTCCTGTGCCTATAACCTTTCAAATATTAGCAGTTTACATATCTGCAGTAATCTTAGGAAGTAAACTTGGTGCATTATCTCAATTGGTATATGTACTTTTAGGAGCAGTTGGCGTACCTGTATTTGCAAATTTTCATGGCGGTTTAAGTGTAGTATTGGGACCAACTGGAGGATATCTCATATCTTATCCCATTATAGCTTACATCATAGGAAAAATTTCAGAAAAAGAACTATCTTTTATTAAATCAATTATAGGGCTAATGATTTCATTAATATTTTGTTATGCAATTGGAATACTTCAGCTTTCATTTATAACAAAAATTTCAATAGAAAAATCCATATTTGTAGGTGCTATTCCATTTATACCTTTGGATACCATAAAAGTTATAATTGCTTATATATTGGGTAGTAGAGTTCGACAAGCCCTCATAAAAACAAATCTTATAAAATGTTAACACTAAGAGCTCATCATCTATTATGTATACAGGGGTATAGAGGTTACGGTTATAGTGAAAATTTTACTAAAAATATGGATAAGATTGTTTATACTTTAAAAAATGCCCCTTCCACACAGGTGAAGATTATAGCCAAAACAGACATCCTTTGTTCTTGCTGTCCACATAATATAGGCGACAAATCCTGTGAGCATCAATATAAAGTGGACTACTTAGACAAAAAAGTATTAGATCTATTTGAAATAGATAAAAATAAAGTATACTACTATAGAGATCTTTTAGATGTTATACGCAAAAAAATAACTTATGAAAGCTTCAAAAATATATGCGGTATATGCCAATGGTTTGATTATGGATATTGTAAAGAAGGACTAATTCAACTTTCGCAGTTTTAAAAAATTGCTTCGCAATATTTTTATATTAAGTCAGAAAACCTATAGAGTTTCTAATTGAAATTTAAACTTATATAATATCGTATAAGTTAACTCTCAATTAGAAACTCTATAATATTTTTGTAAAAATTTATAAGAAATTATGATATACTATTTACATATACTTTAGTATTAAATAGACAGGAGGAAATCACGTAATGTTACATATAATTGCAGCTTTAAATGAAGATTATGTACTTGGCAGGGACAATAAACTAATCTGGCATATACCAGAGGATCTAAAAAGATTTAAAGACATCACCTATGGTAAATCCATTATAATGGGAAGAAAAACTTTCGAATCCCTCCCATGTATACTTCCTAAAAGAAAACATATTGTCATAACAAGAGATACAAACTATAACATTTTAGATGAAAGAGTAGAAATACTCCACCATGTTCAAGACGTTTTAAAATACAAAGATTCCCCTACAGAAAACTTTGTTTCAGGCGGAGGGGAAATTTATAAGCAATTACTCCCCTACTGCAATAAATTATACCTTACCAAAATTCACTCTCATGAAAAAGGCGATACTTATTTTCCTAAATTTAACAAAGATAATTACCATGTAATCGAATTCAAAGAACATTGCTATAACAATATAAAATACAGTTTTATAACTTATGAAAAAAACTAATAGGAGAATAATAATGAAATTTTTAAAAAAGCTTTTAATAAGTACCTTTATATTATTTTTTGCAATTTCAATTCACTCTTTTAAAGTCTGCGCTTCAGGTGGGGTGGATTTATCCATGTTCAATATAAACACCACTATAAAAGAAGATGGTTCTATAAATGTGGAAGAAATTATAACCTACAATTTTAAAGATAACTATAATGGAGCCTATCGGGATATATCTACTATAAAAACCAAAGGTATAAACAACCTTAAAGTATCACTTATATCACAGAATGGTAGTGAAGTTCCATTTAAAGAAAGTTCTAATGTTAAAAACGGAGATAATGGTGTATTTGAAATATTATCAAAAGGTACGAATTTATTTGGAATTAAAATTTATTGTCCTTCAAAAAATGAGAAAAAAACTTTTAAAATAACCTATACTATAAAAAATGTATCAGTAAAATATAATGATATTGGTGAATTTTACTACACCTACTGGTCAGACTATAATGAGGCTAAAATAGACAATTTAAAGATACACATTAATCTTCCAGAAAACATTGACAAGCAATATATAAAAGCCTATTACCATGGCATTTCAAATGGAGAATACACTATAAAAAATGGAAATGTAGATTACTTTTTTCCTCATGTAAAATCAAAGGAGCTGGTGCAGGTAAGGTTGCTTTTTCCAAGCAAGTTAATACCTTTATGTAAAAATATAAGTAATAAAAACATGCTAAATACCATTTTAAGTCAAGAGACAAACTATAAAAAGCAGCAGCAGGAAAAAATAGCTCATATTATACTTGTAAGAAATATAGTAAACATTATAGATGCAGTATTGTGTTTTCTTTCCATCTTTTTAATATTTAAAACACCAAAAAAATTTAGCAAAGTTGAAGATACATCTTATAGTGTATATTCTCCTGTTGAGATTCCTGAAGATTGTACACCTGCAGTTGCAGCTTATTTAACTGCAAGAACTATAAATGGAAGAACTATCTACGCTACAATACTTGACTTATGGAGAAAAGGTTACTTAACTATTGAGAAAAACATATTGGATAGTGCTGAAAAAAAATTAAACTTTTTAATTATAAAAAATAAAGAACCCGATTGGCTGCTATTAAAACACGAAAAATACTTTATGCATTGGATATTTGACATAATGGGCAGCGGCCAAAATGTAAACACCCTGGAAATAAAAAAGCATTGTAAAAGATCCTCATCTCATAGTAATTTTGCAAATTGGTTAAACCTTATAAAAGAAGAATCCAAATCAAGAAATTACTACGATATTGAAGCTTCCAAAGCAGGAATGTTTATAATTATTCTTGCTGTAGTTGAATTGATCTTTTCAACTATTTCACTTATGACTGAAGCTCATGCAGGTATTTTTAGTTTAATCATATCAATCTTCATGATTGTCTATGGAGCAATGTGCTGCTGTAAAAAAAGTGCTTATGGACAATCTCAATATAAAAAATGGATTAAATTTAAATCTCATGTACAAAATATGGACTTAGAATATAATATAAAAAATTCCAACATTGAAACCTATATTCCTTATGCAGAAGCCTTAAATATAAAACAAAATAGTATGTCTAAGCTTAAAAATTCTTTTAGAACTCCTTCAGAAGATATGGGTTGGCTGTACTACTATTTAATTTTTGACAGTTCTACGTTTGACAAAGATGACACCTTTAGCAGTAATATATACAATTCTTTTAACACAGGATCTTCAGGTAATTCAAGTGTTGCATCAGATAATTATTCTGGAAGCAGCAGTGATGGTGCTGCCGGAGGTGGCGGAGCTGGCGGATTTTAAATAAAATTATTGAATTTTAATCTATTTTTAAGGTTGCCTTTTTATAATAGTTCTATAATAATTTAATTTTATAGTGAAACAACAAAACTATAAATTGAAAAGGAGCTATAAAAATGGCAAAAAAAATAGGGAAAATACAAATTGCAAGGCACATCGTACAATTAATTTTATTTTTTTTACTACCTGGCCTTTATATAATGGCCTTTAGTGAACTAAAAAATATTTTTCAGATGATTATTAAAGGAAACTTTAATTTCATTCAAGCATTTCCACAGTTGCTGGAGTTTTCAATATGCATACTATTTACTATCTTTGCAGGCAGATTTTTTTGTGGATGGTTTTGTGCCTTCGGTACTTTTAATGATTGGGTTCATATTATATCGAAAAGAATATTTAAAATTAATTTTAAAATAAGTGAAAAACTAGACTCTAAACTCAAATATGTAAAATACGTAGTGCTGTTATTACTTCTAATTGCTGGATACAATAGTAGAAGTAATATCCTACAAGGTACAAGTCCTTGGGATGCCTTTGCTCAAATAACAGATTTTTCTAAGGTTATATCAACTTTAACTATAGGCTTTGTACTTTTAGTTCTAATAACTTTAGGAGATATTTTTATTGAAAGATTTTTTTGCAGATATTTGTGTCCCTTAGGTGCTGTATTCTCACTGTTATCTAAAATAAGTATATTCAAAATCAAAAAACCTAATGATAAATGTGGTAAATGTAGGGTATGTACAAATAATTGTTCTATGGGATTAAAACTTTATAGTACAAATAGCGTACATGGTGGAGAATGTATAAATTGCTTAAAATGCATAGATGTATGCCCTAGGAAAAATACTAGTGTAAACATAATTGGACAAAATGTAGAGTCAAAACTTGCATGTTCAGCTATTATAACTCTGTTTATTGGAATTTACGGTCTTGTAAACCTAGGAAATACTATGTTAAGCAGGCAAAACACATCTTCTATAAATAATGCAGCTGCCACTCAAACTATGGTTCAGAAAAATGATTCTAACGGAAGTATAAGTACTTCTTCTTCCAATACAGTACAAGGTAAATATAAAGACGGAACTTATACTGGAACTGGAACCGGCTTTAGAGAAGGTACAACAAAAGTCTCTGTCACTATAAAAAATGGTAAAATTACTGATATTCAAACAATATCTACAGAAGACACACCTAGATTTTATCAAAATATAGAAAGTACGTTGCCCGATGAAATAATTTCAACACAATCAACTTCTGTTGATGCAGTATCTGGAGCTACCTACAGCAGCAAAGGGTTTACAGATGCAGTACAAAATGCACTAAACCAAGCTGTAGGGAAATAAAAGAATAAGACCTGTAAGATTATTTTCCACAGGTCTTACTCTTTCATTTTTTCTTATTTCCGTTAGAATTCTCCTGGTGCGAATTATCTTTATTGGAATTATTATTTTGCTTACTGCTCATATTTTCCTCAGCTTTTTTATTTGAGCTTTGATTTTCTTTAATTTTACTGCTATCTGAATTTTGTGACGGTTTTACATTAGATTCACCTTTGTCTTTTTCTTTATATGAACCAGAATTACTTTCACTTGAAGAATTACCTACACTTGACGGATTATTTTCATTTTTAAATTTATTTTCGCTGCTAGTGCTATTATTTAATGTTTTATCCTCTTTTTCATCACTTAAACCTTCTTCACTGCTTGGAACACTCTCTTTAACAGCAGCTTTATCACTGCTATTTAAGTTCTTGTTATTAGAATTATCCTTTGGTTTATTATTTAAAATAATATTACCATTAGCTTCAATTTTTACACTTAAATTAGAAGATGCCATATTTGATTTAAAATCAGAAACATCTATGTCTTTACCACTAATGTCAATTGATATAGTTTTGACATAATTCTTATCAATAAATTTATCCTTTTTAGCCTGGTCAATTATTATTTTTAAAGCATCATTTATATTGTTATTATTTATTTTCACTTCACTCAATATTTTATTTCCATCACCATTTAACCCTTTAAAAGAAATGATTCTATTTAAAAAATTCACCTTTAGCTCAATGCTAGGATTTATATTTACTAAAACAGTAGCTGAAGGAGTATAGTAGGCTTTTACACCACCACCTACTAACAATACAAATATTATACAGGCTGCTGCTATTATCTTTCTTGTATTAAAAAAACTTAATCTGTGAAGAACTTCATCTCCCTCAAACTTTTCGCCAGTATGGAGTTTTTTACCACCACAATTTACTTTTATAAATTCACCATAAGGAGTAAGTAAATTAGCATATTTTCCTTCTATACTTACTACTATACCTTCTTTTTTACCCATCATTCTCACCCACTTTTACATTTAAATATGACCTTATATACATAAAATTTTCACTGCTAAATAATATAAATAGAGCAATAATATACTTTCTCCACTTGTCAATAAATTTTTTGCTGCATCCAGTATATATACAAATTTGCTTAACGGGAAGCTGCTTTTTATTTAATATAAAACTATTAATTTCACTATTGTTACATATTTTTAACACAAGTTTTAAAATACTGTCTCTTGTATCCTTATGCTTTGGACTATTATTTACAAGACTTTTAAAATCGATTTTATATTCCATAAGTTTTTTATTTAATTCAATAATTTCATCTGCTCTATTTTTATTTTCCACTTCCAATTGAAAATTTGTTATGGAATTGGCATTATTTAATCTTTCCATACTGCAGTCACTATCGTCAAAAGTAAGTAAAGGTGAATTTTTATTTTTTCTAAAATAATCAATTAACGCATTCCTAATTATAATTTTTGCATATGCGTAAAAATTCCCCTTGGTTTCTGTATAATTATCACAAGCCTTGTTAAATGCAATCAACGCAATGCTCAGTTCATCATCATTTTCCCATTGAAGATATCTTTTTGAAATAGTATAAGTACATTTATATATAAAATTTTTATTTTCACTAATGAATTCATCTCTATTTTCATGGAGTAAATGAGCAATATCTGCCATTACATCACCTCATCTATAAAATTATACGAAACAAATAATAATTTTAAGGGAGTCCCTAAATTATATTTAATCATCGTATATTCCACTAAATAATTAAACAAGATTGATGTAAAAGTACAAGTAGATTTATGGCATTTCATCATATATCTACTATAAGCAGTGCATATATTCTCTTGCTAACATTTGATTTTTCTCAGATGTAATTTCATATAATTTTGATATTTCTTCAAGAACCTGTTGATTTAAAGTGTCTAATCCCAAATTCCCATAAGTAATACGCTGGTAAAACAATTATTGTAGCATAAACTGGTGATAACGCATAATGTATACTACTACTTCTTCCTATTAAGTAAAGTAATGGGTAATATTGCACACATGCCAATGGAATAATATAGGTGAAAATTTTTTAAATTTTTTCTCCATATATACTTATAGGATACCGTCCAAACTCTCTACTACCATCTGTCAAAATACTAAATACTTCAAGCCCTTGTGTCGTAAAAAAGCAAATAGCTGCATAAATCCAAAATAGAGTGGCAAATAAAATAACCCGACTTATAATCATAATTATTTCAACAGCAACCTTGTCTAACGTCCAATTTATTTTGCTTTTCGGTATGGCATAATAATATATTACAACCGCCTGTATTAATTTTCCAATTCGGCTTATTTCAAACTGAGAGGCTAATGTTTGAAATATTTCACTTCGAGGTCTTACCATAATACGATCAAATTGACCATTAGATAACATACCATCAAACTGATCAAACCCTCTTGCAAAAAATTCTGCTAATGAAAAAGATAACAAAACATTTGCAAAACAAAGTAATACTTCTCCATAGTAAAAGCCTTTAATTTGATTGAACCTTTGAAATAGAAAATATACACCTAAGAAAGCAAAAAATGATGTTAAAAATTGACCAACTACTGTTAAGAAAAAAGAAATTTTATATTGCATAATAGAATTTAGATAAACCTTCATATAATGAAAATATAATTTCATATTAACCTCCTTGTACAACAATGCGCTTCAATGCTTTCTTTATCAGTAATTTACCTCCTACTACTAATACGATTGTCCAAAATAGTTGCAGCAAAATACTATATACTGCTCCCATTCCATTAATGTTACCACTATAAATCCTATAAGGTGTATTTTGCATTGATGCAAAAGGAATAAAATTAATTATTTTTCGAATTGCATCTGGAAAAAATGGCAATGGTATAACCCCTCCTGCTAAAAATTCCACAAGCGAAGACATAACCATACGTATTCCCATAGGTGACAACGTATAAAAGGTTGTTATATAAATAAGCATACAAAATGCAACAACAAGTAAAAATGCAAGTAGCATAGATATTAAAAACGCTAAAAATTGTTCAGGATGTTCCGGTGCTTTTAGTCTAAATGGCTCTGGTAGTATACTTGCAATAAATACAATAGGAATAAAACGTACAAATGATTTTGGCACCTGCCCACTATACTCTATGCTAAGTGTTTTTTTGTTATTGTATTTTTCTTTTAAATCACTAATAGAACCATCTAATAAAATACGACCCTTCCCGATTAAAATGATACGATTAGTTAAAGCTTCAATATCTTGCATGTCATGTGTTGTCAAAATAAGAGTTGTTTTCTTTTCACGATTTATATTGGATATAAACTCTCTCACTGCTCTTTTTGAAACAGCATCTAATCCAATAGTTGGTTCATCTAAAAAAAGTATTTTAGGGCTGTGAAGCAAAGATGCAGAAATCTCACAGCGCATTCTTTGTCCTAGTGAAAGCTGTCTTGTAGGTGTCTTGATTATCTTTTCAATATCAAGTAAATCAGTAACCATCTTCAAATTTTCCTTATACTCTTTTTCAGGGACTTTATAAATATCTCTAAGTAAATTAAAAGAATCAATAACGGGTATATCCCACCACAACTGAGATCGCTGTCCAAATACAACACCAATCTCTTTAACATGAGCTATTCTTTCTTTCCATGGTACACGTCCATTTATAACACATGTACCGCTATCAGGCATTAAAACACCACTCAATATTTTTATAGTAGTACTTTTACCAGCACCATTTGGTCCAATATAACCAACCATCTCACCTTCCTTAATATTAAAGCTTACATCCTGTAATGCATTAATATTAATATACTGCTTTTTAAACAATGCTTTAAGTGCTGAAAGCCTTCCATCATCTCTCCGTGTTACTTTAAACGTTTTGTTTAAATTTTTAACCTCTATCATTAATTTTTACCCTACCTCAATAATTTATTTTCTATAGTAATTAATATAAACAATTGATACGTCTTATAAGAAGAAAGAGTTTATATTGTAAATTTACAATAGATACAAATAGTCTTTGAAATGCGACGCAAAAACATCACATAATTCAACTTTGAATAATGCAGTGTTTTTGCAAACTGTCTATTTTTTCAGTTGTCGCGTCAAATAAGAAGAATACGAATTAAATGTAACCAAGTATTCTTCTTATCTTATTTACAATTATTTATAAAAAGTTGTTGTAACAAATTAAGATATTTGTCTGGATAAATTAAACTAATTTCACCATGTCCACCTTTTTCAATAACTTTTAAAAAGCTACCATTAAT
This sequence comes from Clostridium sp. AWRP, assembly GCF_004006395.2. Taxonomy (NCBI): domain Bacteria; kingdom Bacillati; phylum Bacillota; class Clostridia; order Eubacteriales; family Clostridiaceae; genus Clostridium; species Clostridium sp. AWRP. The sequence continues at coordinate 2,768,723 of NZ_CP029758.2, forward strand.
GGTCTTGTGTAGTAGAATTGCAGATTTTTTCATTACTGATAATTCTTTCTCACCAACTAATATTAATGTTTTCGCTTTTGTTTTGTATAACGCTTGTGGCATTGAATAATCTCCATTACTTTTCATAATGTTGATTAATGATTCTTTTGTCATTCGCGAACTGTCATAATAATAGCTCTCAAATAATTCCTTAGGTACATTCAATGTTTTAGCTTGTAGTTTTGCATACCATCTTTTTTTAATTAGCCCATAGCACATATTATACATTGGTACAATTAGTGAGGTTGCCATTTTGATAGGATAAACCAACGCACTTTCTATAACAGCATTTTCTGTAATATCGGATTCTTGAGATAATATTTCAACAACAATTTGGGCACCAATAGAAAGACCGCAGAGTGCGAAAACTTTTCCATTATAATTTTCTTTTATATATTTTACAATCTGCTCAGCTGATTTTTTTATACTTACAAAAGTAGTGTCACAAGCATCACCATGCCCATCAATAATCGGTGTGATGATGCAATAATCCTTTTGTAATGCTTCAATTTGTAATTTCCATGACCACCATGACAATCCTCCCCCATGAAGAAAAATAATAACTGGCATATTTTTGTTGCCAAATTCTTTGAATATCATGTTCATCCTCCACCTATATATCTAAATTAAATAAGTAATTTTCACTTCACCGCTTTTTACGATTATGCTTTAATTGATATAAAAATTGTACCACATTTTTTCATATATTTTCACAGTTATATAAAAAGTATAGGTATCTTTAACACTGCATTATTCCATTTTCAAAGATCATCGTTCATATTTTAATTTTCAGCATTTACGTCGCACTTTATTCAAATTCCGAACTAAAAGTTATGCATAAAATAATCGATATTATTCTTTGGTAACAATATGTTCAACACCAACTATACTTCCTAATAATTTAGTTTTAAAAAACTCTGGAATTATATAGGTCTTATTTAAACTTTCAATAGGCAGCCAATGCAGACTTTCTTTGGAGCCTTGATCTGTAAAATTTCTACAGTGTAAACTTATATTAGTATTTTTTTCATTAAAAAATAAAAAACAATTTCATGATGATGTTCTCCTTCTATTTCAAAAAATCTTTCTTGAATAAAGGAAAGTCTATCAATTTCAAATTCAATTCCTGTTTCCTCATAAGCCTCACGGACAACGGCTTCCTCCGAAGTTTCATTTATTCTAACCTTTCCTCCAACTGTATAATAACATGGATAATCTTCATGTTTTGCCATAAGCAATCTGTTGTCTTTGATAATAATTGCTGCAACCCTATAAATAAAGCAACTTTGATTGGTTTTAAATACTATATCTTTCTCTTCCACATACATACTCCTATTCATTATATAAATACCTTATTATAAGCAGATATTCTATCCATTAACACACCACCAAGTTTTTCACATATATGTGCCGACAATATGTTTTCATCATTGATCGTCAGTAAAACTTTTTCAAGCTGGTGGTCTTTTGCTATAATAAGTCCTTGTCTTAATATTTCTGTTCCGTAGCCTTTTCCCTGTTCGGTTACACGAACAGAATAGCCTATACTTCCAATTCCAGTCATGACTTCCTCCGATAGTTCTGTCCGCAATTGGAATTCACCAGCAAAATTATCCCCATCAACCGCCCAGTAATGAAAACTTACAGGTTGATCAGAAATCAATCCTAACTCTTTTTTATCATACCAGCTTTTAGTTCTTTCAAACCAGGTTTCATCAATCAACACAGGATTTGTCGGCCGAAAATAACGGATGTCATGATTCCAAAATTCTTGACAGTATTCTTTATACCCATCTACATATATGGCATTTCTCCGTATTAATTCAAGCATATTATATAACTCTCCCTTCCACATTATATAAATAATATCCACTATAAATTTACTATTTACATTACCACTTATTCACTTTTATGTATTTCAATTTGTCCGCAAAGCATTGTATAAAAGCCAAATTTTTCATAAAAACTTCTCAATTCTTTTTCTCCATAAATGGCAGAAATCATATGATATTCCAACCAACCGATTGACGTAAATCTGCTAAATTCAAAACTGATATTTTCTCATTTATCCGATAATCCATTACCTATCCCCCTCCCCCAAGTTTACTATTTATCTGAATACTATACAAATAATTCCTAATTTATAATATAAGAATATTTTGAATCATCACAACAATACATTCCACTCATTTTCTGTGTAATATAAATTTCTGTTGTGGGTAGCCAAACTCATAACACAACTCATCTTCAGTTTCAAGCCCTGGGAAATTCCAACTTACTAGTCTAATTAATTCCATCCAAGAATATAAATCATCAAGTGCAGCAAACTTTATGTTAATATCCATTTATCATATTTCACCTCTCATATTAGAGCTGGCTTTACTTCACATAAATTTTCTTTTACATCACATAATTAATAATACTCCAAATTTACATCTAATTCTCCTTTTCTATAATTGTAAACTCTCCAGGTACATCTTCATTTGTCCAAGATGGATGTTCATCAAATCTATTAAGAGTAAATCCATTTTAACTTCCATTTGATTTTAAAGTTGCAATTTAATAATAAATATAAGAACTTTGCAAAGCAATTAATTCACAATTTACGATGCACAAGTCAAAATCAAGCAGATCATTCCTCCATGCAAGCTCTACCCTATGACTTTGCATGGAGTTAAAACAATGTTTAACATCATCCCTATTCACCCCTATAGACATTATTATACCAATAATACTTCTATTTTACATTAACCTATAATATATGAAAAACGCCATAAAATTTCTAAAATAATACGGCGTTTCAGTAAATTATTTACTTTTTAATTGTTATGTTGAATATGAAAAATGTGAATTATATTCATTTTATTCTGCGATATAAATTGAAATTTGACTTAATATTCATTCAGATAGACATTTTAACTATAGCTATAATACACGCTTCTGTAATAGCAAACAGTTTTAATATTATTATTTTCCTGATAATTATTTTTTATCTTACTTTTGTAACTTGGTCATACTACCATAAATTTCATTCAATTTTTTAAATTCATCCTCATCGTAAAAACTGCAATTATTTTTTCCAAAAGCCTTAGCTACTTCTATTGCAAAGCCTGCTGCCAGTGATATGTCTTCTATGTGACTTGCACCCGTGTCACACCCTGCAACTAGCGATTCTGTAGTTATTGCTACCCCAACAACCGGCGAGCTTGTCGCAGTAGATGGCTGTAATATACTATTGATATGAGAAATTCCATTTCCATAAGGAGTAATATCCTGCACAGCTATTGGAAATGTAACTCCCTTTTCTCCACTAGTTTTTTCTAGTATTTCGAGTAAATCATAGGATACCTTAAGTATATATCCTTCTTTAACCGTAGGAGATATTGCCACTCCTTTATGGTTAACAATCTTATTTCCTTTTGTAGTATCAATAGATAGTATAGCATCCATTTTTGATTCAACTTCATTTTCATTCATAGTATACATATTAACCGGTGAATTCATAAATGGAGCAGGCTTATGCTCCAAAGTAGGAGCATTAGGGCAAATATGAGTAGATATTATTACATCACCTTTTAATTTATCCCCTTTATCGCTCATAATTCCAAGCTTGTAAGCTGCAGTAAGTGCTGCTACCGCTCCATCTCCATCAGACACCATTCCAATGACATCTGGTCTTGCTCCAATACCTCCAAGCCTTCCAACAACACCCAGAGTAGGTGCAGATCCACCTTGAGATTTTCCATTGATTCCAGAAATTCTTATTTTTACAAAATCAGTATATCCTTTATCACCAAATATTCTTGTGCTATTAATATCCTTTATGCCATTTTCTTTGAAAAAATCCACAACTTTTTCTCCATCTATCTCCGGATCATCCAGTAATTCATATATATCAATGGCTTGCTTTAATATCATATTTATTCCTCCAAGTATAGTTATTTTAAGAGATCTCCTGCAGCTTTCACTCTTATCCTTGTTGCATTTCCTGGAATATACGCAAGTGGTACATCATCAATATCTACAATCTCTATGGATGAAGGATCAGCCCCTGCTTTAATTGCTTGTTCAATAGCCATATTTTTGGCTTCTTCGATAGCTTCGTCTCGTCCGATCTTATCAAGCATAAATATTCTTTCAACCTGGCCACTTATCTGGGCTATTGCTGCACCAATAGCATTTGCTACATCAAAATAATCGGGTCTTATTACTTCTGATGCTCCTGCCAATTTATCTGGAAGGAGCACACTTCCTCCACCTACCAATACAACTTTCATATCACTTGCATTTGTCTTTATCCTATCAATTGACCCTTCTGCCATATCTATTATTTTTTCATATACTTCTTTTGCCATGTTTGAGTCAACTTCTTTTACTTTTGCATTGTCACCTATTTTAACTATACCAAGTGAGGTTACTATATCCGAAGCAGTAAGCGTATCTCCTCCAAAACACAGTGCCTTTTCTATGAGTTTATATCCAACACTATCAGGTCCAATTGAAACTTTATTATCAACTTTTCGTATAACAGTTCCTCCACCAAGTCCTATAGATACAAGATCTGGCATACGGAAATTTGTTCTTACACCTCCTATTTCAACTGCAGTAGAAGACTCCCTAGGAAATCCATTTATAAGTACACCAATATCCGTAGTTGTCCCTCCTACATCTACAACAAGTGCATTTTTTTGTTTTGCAAGATAAGAAGCTCCTCTAAGACTATTAGTTGGTCCACAGGCAATAGTAAGTATGGGATATTTCATTGCATAATCCACAGACATAAGTGTACCATCATTTTGCCCAATATAAACCTGACAGTTTATATTTTCATTTTTAAGTGCTTTTATAAAGCCTTTAACAGTAGTCTCTGCAACATCTACCAGAGATGCATTTAATATATTTGCATTTTCACGTTCTAGAAAACCTATACTTCCAATTTCAGACGATAGAGATACTGGTACATCGGGCATCTCATGTTTAAAAATTTCTGCAGCTTTGATTTCATGTTCATTTGATACAGGTGAAAATACAGATGTAACTTCTATAGAATTGACTTTTCCTTTTATTTCCTTTGCTATTTTTCTCAAATATTCTTCATCAAGTGTTGAAATTTCACTTCCATCAAATTCAAATCCGCCTTTAACCATATACCTAAAATCACCTATTGCTTCTTTAAGATCTTCAGGCCATCCTGTCATTGGCTTTATTGCTGTAGTAGCAGGAAGTCCAATCCTTATAACACCAACTTTGTTTAACCTTTTACGTTCAACAATTGCATTAGTACAGTGTGTAGTTCCAAGCATAGCATATTTTATATCTTCTCTTGGTACATCACTTATTCTTAAAACTTCCAAAAGTGACTTGTATATTCCTGAACTTACATCTAAAGTAGTTGGCGTTTTTATTTTCGCTACAGGAATTAAACTTTCATCAAGAATTACTGCATCCGTGTTGGTTCCCCCAACATCTATACCAATTCTATATTTCATTTTAAAACTCCCCCATTCCACTTTTGATTCTTTGTTCAATAGGAACATACTCTACATCATAGCCAAAATATTTTGGTCCTACAGTTCTAATTCCCGCTTCAGTTCTCCATTTTTCATCACAAGGTATGCAGATTACAACTCCCCTGTTTCCATATCTAAGTGTTTCCGTTGTTATAGCATGTCCCGTTTCAATATCAAGTACAACAATAAGATCTGGAACTGTAGCCAGTACTTTTCCATCATCAGTCTGTGCCATTAAATTTTCATTTTGAAATTCAATTTTAATTGATTTTCCCTTATATTCATCAATACCTGTCATTTTATTTTCTCCACGCACAAATCCACCGTCTGTTTTTCTCAATATATCACATACCTTACCTTTAAATAATTCAAATCCGCCACTTGCTTTGAGTACCGCATCAACAGGATTTGTATTATTATTTTTTGCTATTCTTATTGCACGTCCAACTTTTTCAGTTCTACTTATAATTCCTTTAATTGAAGTTTCTTTGACTTGAGTCCCTGTCATAGCATAACTTGCCATCATCGTTGAGCCACCAGATACTACAGTTACAGCCCTAGCTAAAGTTTCAGTCCACTTATTGTTTATAGTATTAAACATAGTAGCATTTCCCTTTTCATCACACAATATCATTGGAGTTGATTTTACTCCACCAAGACTAAAAGTTACCATTTGAAGTTCTGGAAAAGCTCTTCCCATTCCATCTGCATCTACAACAGGTATACCTAGTGCTGCTGCCACTGCAAAAGGTATCATAGAATTAAGCCCTCCTGCTTCAATTGGAATTGTAGCAGAAATTTCTTTTCCAAGATAATCTTTTAAAAGTGAAAAAGCACTTAAGGCTTCTTTACCGTTAGGTATTTTTTCAATTAAAATAGTCGGTGCCCCCATCATGGAACTAGGTACAACAATTGCATCCCCTGGTACTTCATCCACATCAAGTAGTGTAACTTCTCCATAAGTTTTTATAGCATCAATAGCCATAAGTTTGCCAACATATGGATCTCCTCCGCCACCTGTACCATATACTGCAGCTCCAACTGCTATATCCTCAATTTCTTTAACACCTATTTTCCTCATAGCCTTACTTCCCTTCATTTACTATTAATTGTACTAATTTATCTGATACACTATTAAGCATCTTTTCAAATGCTGCATCATCACTCATACATAGAGATTTTTCCTCATTTATTATATTGGCTATCTTATTTAAATTTTCATCTTCATCTCTTCCCAATTTACCTCTACTAGCAATAATTATTGTTATATATCCCCAGTTCTCTTAAATTCAATTTTTTCACTTTTAGTTACAACTTTATATGTCATAGATACTAAGTAGTAAATAATTGCGCCAGCAAGTAGAGACATTATTGCAGGTATTCCTATATTTATGAATTTTCCAATAATTGATGCTATAATCCATGATGCTATTGCAATAGGATTTATTATCTCACAGCTCTCTGGAAGATTTTCATCATGTCTTGTTGCTTCAAGTAATTTTCTATCTCTTTTTAATATATAATAATCAACAAAAATAATACCTGCAACAGGAGGTAATGTAACCCCAAGTAAAGTCAAGAAACTCTGAAAATAATTTATAATACCTAACATAGATAAAATTGTACTAAATATTCCTATTGCCCAAGTAGCAGCAGACCTATTTAATTTTATATTAAATATAGCATCTATCATGTTAGTTATACCAAGACTTGCTGAATATAAATTTATATCATTTATCTTAAGTGTAGAAAAAATTACAATACCTGCACCAAGCCATCCTGTTATAGACAACATTATGCTTACAATATCACTTGTCCTAACTGCAAGAGCCATTAAAACACCAAGTAAATTTATAGTTAATTCACCAACAAATGTACTTACAAGAGTAGCGGCAAAGACATCTTTAGGTCCTTTCATATAACGGCTTAAATCAGGAGTTATTATTGCACCTGTTATAAATCCTCCTGCAACCATAGTTGTTGCAGCACCCATAGAAAGAATTTTTCCTGCAGGTTGTGCATTCATTATAAGATTTCCTATATCATGTCCCGACAACAATTTAAATCCAGCATATACCATGGTACACAAGAAAAGTGGTAAAGTAATATCAGCTGTAATACTTAATACCTTATATCCGTAAACTACTATAATTGTAACTGCGAGACCTGTAATAGCAGACCAAATTTGCATATTAAAAATTCCAGTTGCTTTGTATATCCCCTCTGCAAAAACAGAATTTTGTATTCCAAACCACCCCATCAGAGATATTGCTATAATTCCTCCTATTATTGATGAACCAGCTTTTCCAAATCCAGACCATCTTGAAAGAAGGCTTGTAGAAAGTCCTTCTTTAGCAGCTGCTGCACCTATAGCAAAACTTACTGCCTGGAGAATAACACTTCCAAATATTGTAGCCCAGAAGGCACCCCAAAATGTCATTCCATAACCAAGAGCAGCTCCAAGCATAACTTGTGAAACACATGCCAAACAACCAAGTCTTATTATAAGTACCTCCCACATAGGTCTTCTTACACTACTGGGCACTCTGCTTAATGCATAATCGTCTCCTGCTTTTTCTTTTGACATTTAAATCACTCCTCAATTTTCATTAGTATTCTTCAACAATTTTTTTATAGATAAGTGGCTTTCTGTCTCTCAAATATGGTATTTCACTTCTAAATTTACTTATATCATCAAGATCAATTTCTATAACATCAACTTCTTCCAAATCTTTTGGCAATTCCTTTATAATCGAACTGTTTGGTGCACATATTTTACTTTTCCCAAATAAATGCAAATCTCCTTCTATTCCAACTCTATTTACACCTATAGTAAAAAGTACATTTTCAAGAGCTCTCTGAGCAAGATTGAGATCCCACATATATTCATCTTGTATTCTCCATGCTGCAGGAATAAACACCATATCTGCTCCTTCAAGTGCCAATGTTCTACATGCTTCTGGAAATCCAGCATCATAACATATGATAATTCCTATTTTCCCCAATTTAGTATTAAAAACCTTATAGTCTGACCCTTCCCTATAATAAAGTTTTTCAGCACCACAGAGATGAGTTTTTGCATAACTTCCAAGAATATTACCACCATTATCAAATAACACAGCTGAATTATATAGCACACCTTTTATTCCTCTTACTTCTCCAAAAGGAGCAATCACAAAAACATTATATTTTTTTGCAGCCTCGGACATATTCTTTACTATAAAATCATAATAATTTTCTCCCAAAATGTTCGTTTGATTCTTTAAAATATCAAGATTATATCCAGTAGCAAAAAGTTCAGGTAAACATACTATATCCGCTTTTTCACAGCTTGCCTGTTTTATAAAGCTTACAGCTCTTTTTACATTTTCCTCTACATCTCCAAGCTTTGAATTCATTTGAATCAAACCTATATTAACGGTTTTACTCATTTAACCACCCCCTTAATTTATTTATTGTTTAGATGATAGCAAAAACTTTGAGCAATTAATATAAGCACTTTCATAAAAAAAGCCGTAGTTTTTTATGATAATTCATAAAAACTATAGCTTTTTTTGATTTATATTAAATATCATGCAGTATTTTTTGTAATTTATCAATTTGATTTTTGAACCTCATAAATTATTATCCCCATGTATAACATAAAAATTCCTTCTGATGTGTTTAAAGAATAACCGGTAATTTCCTTAATTTTATTTAACCTATATCTTAATGTTTCAGCATGAATAAACAATTTATCCGAAGTATATTTTTTATTCATATTGTAAATCAAATACATTTTCAATGTCTCTAATAACATAGCATTGTGTTTAGAATCGTAGTCCTCCAATTTTGAAATTATACTATCATAGGAATTGTACAATTCTTTATTATCTTCAAGTAATCCAATAATTTTTGCAAATCTCAGCGAATCATTTTTAGCAATTAAATTATTAGTAGGAAATATTGCAGATATCATACTCTCATAATACATATTTTTAATATATGTAAAATCTGCATATTTATCTGAAATTCCGTAAGATATACTAATTTCATCTTTCCAGTTTTTACATAAAATTTGTACTTTTTTCTTTATGTCCTGTAAAATATTATCCCTCAATGGAAAAAGTACAAAAACATTATTGTGCTTCTCTGTAATTAAGAAACCATTCTTGTCCAATATACGTATTAAGATAATATCATAAAATTGTTTTTTATAATCGTTAATCTTATCTTTTATTGAATCATTATATAAAAAGTGAAAACATATTCCAACAAATTTATCTTTACCTGTCCATTGAAAAATTTCGCGTATATTTAAAAAGAAACTTTTACTTAGATTATCTTTATTCATTATGATTTCAGTAACCATTTTCTTAATTTTTAAATTGTTAAAATGATCTCCTACATTATTTACCATCTTGGAAGATATAATCCAGCATCCATAATTAATTGTTTTTCTCAAAACTTTATCTTCCAAATCATCTCCTATCCTTATAAAATATCCTAAAGTTTTATCTCTATTCTTTATTTCATGCTTATTTATATATACATTGTCAACCTGAATTTGCTTATTACTATTTACTTCATAAAACTTACCTATATTGTCTATGATTTTTTCTATTATTAATCCATGTTGTGAGCTTTTTACACTTTTTGATATAAGATTATACACACAATCAAATATTAAAACACTTGAATCAGTAAGCATTGCTATAAATTCTACAATTTGCTGTGTATTTTCACCATTTATAATTATATTGTTAAATTTTTCAAGAATGGATTTTTGTTCTAAAAGATATTTGTTCTTATTATAAAAAAGTGCCTCATAAAATTGTGATACTGCATCTGTATATATTAATTCAAATGGTAAAAGAATAAGGGGCAGTGAATATTTACAAGATTGCTCAATCATTTTTTCTGGTATCATCTTTAAATATCTATTCCTCTTTATTCCAAATGCCGATACTCCTTTTTGATGAAGCCTATATATAATATCATCATATTTTTCTTTATTGTCCTTAAATGCATACCCAGAGCTTACCAAAAATTCTCCCCCTCTTAGCCAATCAACACCATCAGGAGTTTCAAGTATAGTTAAATCCTTACACTGTTTATTTATTCCACTTTCACCTGAAATTAATTTACATCCTTTAAAAATAGGTATCTTAAGTACATCACTTACAGGTAAACTACTAGTCCCATATTCTATTTTTGTTTTCTGTATCTGTTCATTAAATAAATTCATGTGCTTATTCAAATTTTCATCTCCAATATGGACATTTTCTGATTTTTTAATATAATGCAATCTAAGTATGTTTTAAAATTCAAATCGTTTTTTATAGTATACCCAATTCACTATCAATTGTCCAAATATATTTAGTGATGAATTGTGTCAATTTACTTATAAGTTAAAAAATCAATAGCTTCATTAATAATATTAACTGCTTTATTTACAATATCATATTCTACTGAGATTTTTTATTGAATAAAGCGTTAATTAATTATTTGAAGCCCAAAAAAGAGCAGAAGAATCCTATTCCAATAAAGATAAATTTGAGAGTGTGAGACTTTTTCTGTCTTAATTTCAAATATATAATTTAAAAATTCTTATAAAAATAACGCCTAAGAAAAAAGGCGTTATTTTTATAAGAATTTTATTCGGGAAGTCTGCCATCATACATTATGGATAGTTCACCATAAACCTTATGTTCTTGTTACATAGTGAGTCATTCCAATTTTTGATGCTTTAATTGAACTAGTTGATAAAGTTGTAGTTAAAATTAAAGACATGAGTGAAATACTTATAAGTGTTTTTATATTTTTTATATACATATTTTTCAAATTAATTATAGCCCTATTTTAATTTTTTATATCAATCGATTGATTTTGAATACAATAAATATGTATATGTATAAATAAAGTTTCACAACAACCCCCTGAGGTCGTTACAAAAATTGGAAATTTTTGTTTGCTATGATTTAAAACCACCAGAATTAATATTATCCCTTTATTCCATCAATAAAATAATCTAATAACACTTCTGTGTCTTTGGTCGCATTATATATTTCTGGGTGCTTAAGAATTTGCATAACACAGGAATGTATGAAGTTAATTAGTAGATTTGTATCTACACTTTCTTTTAACAGTCCTGATTTTTTACCTTCATTAAGAAAATTTGTAAAGCTCTGAAAATATTCTTCCATACCATTATTGATTGCTTTTTCCACGCTAGGATATTGAAGAAAAATCTGACTTAACTTATCTAAAGAAAATTTTGCAATAAATTCCGACAAAAGGGTTGCACTATCTCTTAGTGTGCAAAAGAAGTCTCTATCTTGGATTAATAAATCTTGCATTGCTTTATTATGCTTATCAAGTTCTTTTAAAAGAGTATCTTTAATAAGTTCCTCCTTTTTACTAATAATTCTATAAAGAGTATCTTTCGCAATACCACTTTTTTTACATACCGTATCCATGGTCCATCCTTTTGCACCATAAGTAAAAATCAAGTTTAATGTCTCTTCATATATTCTATCAATAATATCACAATTATTTATTTTCAAAACACTTCTCCTTTAAATATTACTTTTCATATACTTTTTCTCCATTAATAAATACTATTTCAGTATTTCCAAGGGCAGATAAATCATTGGTAACATCCCCGTTAACAACTATAATATCAGCCAATTTACCTGTTTCAATTGAGCCTATTTCATGATCTTTCCCAAAAACAGAGGCTGCCGTTAGTGTAGATGCTTTTATCGCTTCAATATTTGATAAACCAGCTGCTGCAAGTAATTCAATTTCTCTTACAGGGGTTGTATGAAGTGAAAATCCAAGAGAAGAATCAGTACCCATTGCAACAGTTCCTCCGCGTTTTATATACTCTTTAACATTTTCAAGTTGAACCTTCGGAATTTTGCAAAGTTCTGATTTTGCAACTTTTATAAACAAATCACCAACTGGCTTATCATCAGGACCATCGTGAAACGCCTTTGTGAAAATTTGCATATTTTCTTTAATCTCTTCGTTTACTGGTGGATTATAGTTTTGATTACTAATCCATTTCTCCTTAAGTCCCGCCACCATCAAATCAATTAAACTCAATGTTGGAACAAAAATAATACCTTTACTAATCATTTCTTCAAGGTCTTTTTCATACATCTTTCCATCAAATGCAGCGTGGTGTATACTATCAATTCCACAACGTGCAGCTTGTGCATAATCATCTTTATAGGTTATGTGTGCACATACTTGAAGTCCATAACTATGTGCCTCATCTGTAAGCATTTGCAATTGTTTATCCGTCCAACAAGCTTGAGGTTTTCCATCAAAGGTTCTTGTTACGACAGCAGTCTTTATAACAGATACGCCCATTTCGTACAGTTTTTTAACAGCTTTTTTAATATCTTGCTCCGTTTCACATTCTGCTACTGAACCCAGTTTGTAAAATTTACGATCCATGTATTCACCAGGATAACCGTTGGGACAAGTAAGAATGGAAATTGCATAAAATATTTTTGGCTTTTTTTCAGGTATCTCATTTAATGATTTTATATCATATGGAGACCCCAAGTCAAGTACTGAGGTTACACCACCTTTATATATTTGGTGTATATTCTCTTTTACTTGAGAAGGATTCAACCCAACTCCAACATTTGAGCCACCACAATTAAAAATATGCTTATGAGAATCTATTAATCCAGGTAATACTGTTTTTTCAGAAGCATCAACAATATGAGGATAGTTATCTAAATCTGTCCCGTTTTTTTGTTCTATCCTTACGATTCTTTGATTTTTAACTAGAATTTTTGCATTTTTAATTGGTGGTTGTCCAGTTCCATCAATCAGTGTTCCACATTTAATTACATAATCATTCATTTTCATCTCTCCTTTTTTGTTAAAGTCATTTTCATATTCAACTATAGAATCAAACTAATAATACTTTTATAGTTTGATTAGTTTGATTTTAATCTAAATGCCTTACTATGTCAAGATATATTTAGAATTTATATGACTGTATTAACTACACATAAGGTGGACACAAATTTTCAGAAATAAGTTATAATAAAATTATAATTATAGGTAGTACAGCGTTAATACCAGCCTCACAAGAATCAGAATTAAAAAGATATGGTTTAAAGGTTTCTAAACTTGTTGGAGGAGTAGATAGATATTTTATCTCATACATTCTCACCTACAAAAATAAATGTGGCTTATCTGGTGGTATCATACCACCATAATAACAAGATAGCTTTCTTGATTGTTGATTTCCTTGTAAACTAGTCCAACTATTTATACCTTGTATAAAATCATCTGATGTCTGGCTTTCGTTGTCTTTCAATTCATTACGTGTAATGTTAGCTACAAGCCAATGTATCCATGTAAAGCCACCTGTTACTGGATACGCATCTTTGTCTTCTAATACTATTGCAAAGGAAACAGTAGTAACTCCCCTCTCAATCAATATTTTTTCCATACCATGTTCTTTTAAATAATTAATTCCATTTTCCTTTAATCATATAGTGTACTAACTCTAAAGGGCAAGTATTGCACTTATAGTCTGCTGCACCATTCTTCTTTTGTAATGCAAGTGATATGTTCTGTTCTGATATCATTCATTAGATGCCATTCTATGTTTTTTTCTGTATGATGATATTGAAAACCACATTTTTCTTGAACACGCCAAGACTTTTCATTACCATCAAAATACCCACACCAAATAACTTTAAGTCCAAGTTCTTCAAAACCATGTCTCATAAGCTCATTAACTGCTTCTGGAATTAGCCCTTGTCCCCAATAAGGGATACCAATCCAATAACCAATTTCACCTTCATCATTTCTTAAAGTCATGTTGCTTTTTTCACCAATCATAAGTCCTATACTACCAATTGGTAAATCATTACCTTTTAAAACCACCGCATAAGTTTCATTCACAGAAAGAACATCTTTAATAATTTGACGACTGTTTTCAACATCAGTATGAATAGGCCACCCTGCTATAGGTCCTACATTGGGATCTTTTGCATATTTATATAATTGCTGTGCATCTTCATCTTTCCAAGGACGTAAGATCAGTCTATCAGTTTTTAATATCATTTTTTATCACATCCTTACTCACTAAAATATAAATAATCTCCACTGTAAATTTAGAATTTACTGATTTACTCAACAAATCTTTTTCTTTTTTGCTTTTGGAATAGGAAGTTCTTCATACATCTCCGTAATCAATTGATATAAAAACTCTTTATTATCAACATCATCCACCAAAAGCATTGGTTTTGCACCATCATAAGGCAACTCTTCTACCGCCTCCAATATCAACTGTCTACTCGCCTTGGTTATCTTAACCAAAAGGCGGTCATCGTATATTCCTCCAAAAATCTTTCCCCGGAAATATAAAATGTATTCCCCCATCATTTTTCTGAAAGAAACATCCTCCAGTGTATCTAATTGCCCAATAATAAAATCTAAATATTCTTGACTAGAAGCCATATCTTATTCCCCTTTCAAAATTATTATTTATCTACATATACCAATTCTGATATACGTTTATTAACATCACCTCTATAGACGCCGCCATGATAACAAATTACTGTCTCAATATCATATTTCATCAATTTTTCCATGGATTTCATATTTAATTCGTTATCATAATTAATATCTTGGTCTGCTCTAACAAGCAAACCTTCTTTGATACTAAGGATATCTCCAGCAATTAATAGCTTCCACTTTTTAATGTATAGGCAAATATGTCCTGGTGTATGACCTGGTGTGTGTATAACAGTGATTCCTCCAAACTGCGGTAGTTCTTCCCCATCAATCAATATTTCATCTACATTAACTCTACTACGCTCAAAACCTACTTTTAGTTTTTCATATACTATTTTTATATTATCAGGCAAGTAATCCAATCTCTCTTCAAGTTCAGCAAGTTTAACAGGCTTTTTCTCACCATTTATATATGCTTTTTCTTTCTCATGAGCAAAAACCTTAACCCTGCCAGGCATTTCTTCCAAAATGCTAGAAATACTGCCAACGTGATCAATATCCTGATGAGTTAGGATTACCATGTTCAGCTTACTAAATGGTATTCCTTCTTTATCAAATGCTTCATGAATCTGCTGTAACTGGCCTGGACATCCAGTATCAATCAGAGCTAATGAATCCTTATCCCAAATCACTGTTGGATTAATGTCAATTGGCATTTCCATTATATTAGTTGGTATTTCAAGCATATAAATTCCATTTTCAATTTTCATTTATTGTTTTCCTCCCCCAAATTAACAATAGTAAATTATACATTATACATTGTAAACTGTACAAAAATAATTTTTCCCTTAAATTCCTCGAAAATATTTGTTGACATTTATTTAATTTTATGATATAATTAAATAATATTGTGTAATATATTATAAGCTAATGTTACACATTAGTCAATAAAAATGTTAATATTAGAGGGCTATTACACTAATTATCGTAATAGCCCTTTTAAGTTATATCCATATTTCTAAATAATTGAAAATTGACAGTATTAAAACATCCCCAGGTGGTCGTTGTGAAACCTTGGCTGAACTTATAGAATTTATCGTTCCCGTTTCAGATATACCATATCAACAAGCTGTTTTCCGTCTTCAAACATCGAATGATCATAGTTGTCCGTGAAGAAGTTTTGTATTCGATGTGATTCTGAAAATCCGCATTTCTGATAAAAATTGAGCGTAGAAGGAACGTCGCCTGTTCCAACAAACATCACATTACAATCAGTATAATGTAAAAACAAAAAATCTATCAGTCTTTTTCCATAGCCCTTTCGGTGACAATCGGGCATAACCGCAATATTCTTAAGCTCATAAATACCGTTCTCCTCTTTAGTGACCACACATTCGGCTTTTACTCCATTGTCGTTTAGAACAAACATTTCGCCACGTTCAAGATACTTGTCTATCATGTTTTCCTGTTCATCAGCCAATAACAACAGGTCGATATATACTTTCTTATCTTTTGAAACTTTCCTTATATTCACAAGTGGCCCCCCTACAATTTTATAGTTTATAATTGTAATTCATTCAATTCTGATATTGGAATAACTGGTTTTGGATTTGCAGAATGTTCTCCGATTATTTTTTCCATCCAAATCATATCATACCAGTTTTTGAACTTGTATCCGCATTTTGAAAAACAACCTACTTTCCTATATCCTAAATGTTTATGAAAATATGTGCTGGAATTGGTAAGATATGCATTATCAGTAGCTGTATAAGCTATACATACATTTAAGTTAATGATATTTTGTCTCTTTAATATTTCTTCCAAGGCTAAATACAATTTTTTTCCTACACCTTTACCCCGACAATTCTGACTTAAATATATAGTAGTTTCAACAGCCCAATCATATGCAACTCTCTCTTTAAATGATGAAGCATATGCATAACCAATAATCTGATCGTTATCTATCGCTACTATATATGGATACTTTTTCAATATATTATTAATTCTCTCAGTAAATTCTTCAACAGATGGAACTTCATATTCAAAAGAGATTGCAGTATTTTTTACATAAGGTTTGTATATATTCAAAATTTCTTTTGCATCTGCTTTAGTTGCCATACGCATTGTAACATTTATCATTATATTACCTTCTTTCATAAATTACTATAGTACTACACCTTAAATTACTATTTTATTTTTCACTAAATTATAACATAGTTTATAAATGTAAAACTTTACTTTATTACAAATAAAAATAAAGTGTATCTATCTTAATTTCTTAATAGATACACCTTATCTTTACAATTTTAAATAGAAGAGAAAAAGTAGGAATTCCACTTTCATTTTATCTACATCCACTCTCTTTTTAGAATGGCATATTGGTAGGTATTTTCATAATACGGAGTTCCATCTGGGTTGTTCACAAAAGATATAAAATCAATAAAGAGTCCTTCTTTTCTCATTCCAAGTCTCTCACAAAGCTTTTGAGATGGAATATTATCGTCTTCAGCATAAGCATATATTCTCCTTGCATCTTTATTGAAGAGAAAATCCATTAACGCTTTTGCCGCTTCAGTTGCATAACCGCTCTTGCCATATTTTAAGTTGAAATTCCATCCCACACTATATGTATCAGGCTCCTCTTTTATGGCAAAAACATCCCCGATAATTGAATCCGTATCGGACAAGCAAACAGCGAAGTGTTCACCTTCTTTGGCCCTTTGCTCCACTTCTTTTTCTGCTTCCTCAGGTGAATCTAATTTTTCACTCATAAAACAATGTACAGGTGGGTGCTGAAGATATTCATACAATCCCGCAGCATCTTTTTTATCAAAATCACGAATTATCAGTCTATCTGTTTTCAAATACATTTAATAATTACCCTCCTTTAACTTCTAAAAAGTACAATAAACGAAGTTGTTAAAATAGTATATTTAACCAGAAAAAAAGTGGAACAAGATCTTTTCGGATCTTATCCCACTTAAATAATCTTTTGATTACAAGTCCTCTGATAAGTTTAATTTATTATACCATATTCAAACAAAAAACAACGACAAATTAGTAAATTACAACATAATTGAAAGTGCCAAACTTTACTTTATTACAAATAGAAAAAGTGTATCCATATCTTGAAGCTTGTACAAAGCTTCTTTAAGTTTTGATGATTCCTCATATGCAATAACTTCATCTTCAAGCGTAAAATCATAGGCTTCCTTATTCTTTAATATACAATGGACAATCAATGTTGATTTCCATTACAAAAATCAGTATCAATTGTCCATCTACAACAGCAAACTTTAAGTTTTAGGTGTATAAAATAACCTACTGATTAGTTATTTTTATGAACAACCCTGACTATTTAACTGATAAACTAGTAATATTTCTGTCAATTTCTTATGCATTTTGGAAGCATATAAAACATATGATTTTTATCTACTTTGTCACTCTAAATACATGATTTACACTTTTTCATAATTCCTCCAACAATAGCAAAAGCCTCAGAACATAAGTCTGAAGCCTTAATTTTTTGTAATAAAAACCTCTAACCGTTGCCTTACACACTTTAAGCTATTTTATTGGATTGACTTCATAAGCTTAAAGAAATATTTTGACTCTTGTGTTTTATAAAGATTGTACCAGGAATCTATGGTTTCCGGTAAGAATATATCTAGAATTTTCAATATATGCAAAGCAAATTCAAGGGGAGCTATTCCAGAAGCAGTAATCAAATTTCCATCAGTTACTGAACATTCCTGCTTATAATACTTTTCTCCATCATAGCTTGGGCAGACCATTTTAAGATACCCCAAGTCATTGCTTGTATGAGCTCGTTTATCTAATACTCCCCCCATAGCAAGTCCTATTGTAGCACCACAAATTGCTCCTACAACAATACCTTTCTCTAAATATTCTTCAGCCATTCTTACAATTGGAGCATGAATTGCCTCTGTCCATGTATTCCCACCAGGTAGAATCAAAGCAGCCGCATCTTTAACACTACACTCCTTAAGTTCAATTTCTGGCAATACTTTCAGACCTCCCATTGTAGTAATAGGGGTCTTAGTAATTCCTACAGTTACTACTTTTAGCGGTATTAATCCCTTTTTGTAGTACCTTCCTGAATTGATTTCAGCGCTTAAATAACCTATTTCCCAGTCTGCCATTGTATCAAATACATAAAGATATACTATATTCTTCATTTTCTATTCCTCCACATTCACTTGATTGTTGCTATTTGCTACAGGATGGTCTCAAACTCCATCTCGATCTATTATATATTATCTTCACTGACAAACTCAGTCAGTGAAGATAATAATCCATCAAATCTTTAAGAATTGCTTCCATAGCATCTTTAAAACTATCTGGTTCAATCACCTTTATTGATTTACCATATTGAAGTAGAATATGAGGAACATAGGTATGGATTGATTTTTTATCCATTAAAAAATTAGCTCTGCATTCAGTTCGTTCTATCAAATGATATCCTAAAAACCAATGTGCACAAAGGTCATTCAATGCTTCTGATTTGCCCTCAATTACTAAAGTGCAAAGTCCTACTTTGCTTTCTGTATTCGATAATAAGTTTTTTGTAAAAAACTCACGTGCCGAAAAAGCTTCAGGACGCTTAAACGAATTTTTAGTGCTTATAATATTTACTATTCTATCTACCCTAAAGCTGCGAATTTCATTCCTAAGATGGCAAAATGCAATAGCATACCATTTATCATTCCAGTAAAGCATCCCATAGGGGTCAACAACCCTGCGCTTAGGATGTCCTTCATAACCTGTACAGTATTCAATTTCCACAGAGCATTCATTAGCAACAGACTGCTCAATTACCATTAATATAGGTTTGACAGCTGGATCACAAATACGACTCACTACTTCAAATCCCACTAAATGACGATTGAGAACTTTTTCTTGTTCTTGATTCGAGAACATCTTTAATTTTGATGTTGCTCTATTTAGTGCTTCCATAAAAGGATATCCTGCTTCCATTGCAAAAGTGGCAGCATGCAAAAGTGATTTTTTCTCTTCAATGTCAAAAAACAGAGGTGTTCGGATAAAATTGTTAAGCAAACTATATCCGCCATTATGACCAGACTCCGATATTATTGGCACTCCACTAGCACACAATGCATCTATATAACGATAAACTGACCTTATGTTTATTTCTAACCTTTCAGATATTTGCTTTGCAGTTATTTTTGTACCTGAATTCAGCATCCATAAAATTGCTAGCATACTATCATTTTTTGACATAATGTGTCCCACTTCCCTAGATTTTTAATAGTATAATTTATAAATAAATGTAATCCACCTTATTTACATACACTATCTAGTTTTCTCATACTTTTGTTTAATCTAAATAAGCAACATCCTACAAAACCGATGAGGCCAATGCATACATATAGTAAAGCAATACCACTTCCATTACTATCACCAACTACTTTTGCTAATAATGCTGGAATCAAAGCTGATTTTTTCATATATGGCTCAAACACTTTGTCGGCTAAAAAACCACCTAACAGATTTCCTATCGGGATTGACATATATTGCAAAGTATTCCGTGCTGAAAATACTCTTCCCTGCATCTCAAATGGTACTTTTGTTCTCATTATATAATCAACATTAGCCATTAACAATGGTACCAGCAAACTTCCGGCAAATACTGCTATTGTCCATACATAATAATTGTGGCCAATTCCCAGAAGAGTATTGCCAAACAAGAATGAAAATGTCATTACATTTAAGATAAGAGGTATCCTTTTAGATGACTGCGGTATTTTTACAACAAGAAGACTGCCAATCAGTACTGCAATACTTTCCGTACTGCTTACAATTCCAAGTTCATTGTAATTATTATCAGTTCTAGATAGTACCATTGGAGCCAGATTCGTATTGTAAATTGCTGCAATAAAATTGACAAATGCCATAAATAAAATAATGCTTAATATGCCCCGACTTTTAAATAAATACTGCATACCAGATTTGCATTGTTTCCATAATCCATCTTTTTTTGTTTTTCCAGATACATCTACTGATGGAATTTTAACAAAAAAGACTAAAGTGACAAATTCAAAAACAAATGTTGATAAATCTATAGCTACAATAAGCTTCAAGCCATAAAATGCATAAAGTGCAGTAGCGACAATGGGTGAAAATATCCCTGTAAAAGAATCACAGAAACTAAACATGCTATTTGTTTTAATATAATTATCTTTAGATACAATTGCAGATACCACAACATCTGAAGCTGGATTTTGAAATGCATCCGTTATTCCAAGCATAAAATTTATAACGTATAGATTCTCTATTTCAAGTGTATTTGTAATCATCATAAGAATTATACTTAATGAAAACATAGCTGCTATAACATCTGAAATCAACAGGATTTTTTTCTTGTTCCAGCAATCACTAATGGTACCTGCAATAAAATTAAACAATACTTCTGGTACTAAATAACATACCGAAAGTAATGACATAAACAAAACAGATCCACTTTGCTTATATGACCAGAGAATCAATCCATAACTTGTAATTTTGTTCCCAAACTGAGATACAAATTGTCCTATTATAAATATATAAAAATTTTTTAGTTCACTATTAAAATAATTATTTTTCATTTCAACTTTACTCCTTTTCAATATTAATATTGAAAATGCAAAGTCAAAATCAAGTAGATCATTCCTCCATGCAAGCTCTACCCTATGACTTTGCATGGAGTTAAAAGAATGTTTAACATCATCTCTATTCACCCCTATAGACATTATTTATACCAATAATACTTCTATTTTACATTAACTTATAATAATTGTACCATATTTACATGGATCTAATTTTACATTTTATTGAAACAAGTATAAAACAACTTTACTTTTAAACACAACATTATTCAATTATCAAATAGTATCTATACATTGAAATTTATTGATTTATATAATTTTTGTTTTACGAACATAAAAAACGCCATAAAATTTTTAAAATAATACGGCGTTTCAATAAATTATTAACTTTTTAATTGTTACTTTAATTAAAATATTGTGTATTAATATCTTATTACAAAGATAATATTATTTCTTTTTAGGAAATAGCTTATCTTTATAGTAAGAGTCTGCTTGATATATTGCACCTAACGGATTATGTGCCAAAACCCTATCTTTTACTGCAAAAACAGTTATTGGAGCTTTTGAATATTTTATAAACAAAGAGTCATGTCCAACACATAGACCTAAAATAATATTTAAATCTGTTTTAGCTTCATTTAAAAAATTTGCCTGACCTATTGGATTACACATTGGTACATTTGAATCTATATCAATAAAATCTTTTGATATACCTCCATTTTTACAAATTACAGAATTTACAGTAAATCCATTATAACTAAGAACTTTACTTAAAATCTTAGCTTCGCTAGATAAGCCAACACAAAATGCAATTCCTATATTTTTATACTGACATCTTTTAGCAAAATCAATTGTTTCTTCTAATCTTGTCTTTTCACCATATCCTTCACTCACAACCAATGCTGATGCTTTAGCAATTTTAAAATTTTCTTCATCTTTATAGACTTCTTTAATTTTTTTCATTTTCTCATCAAGACTTGGACAATTTTATTTCATTCAATTCGCAAAAATTTCAGCTTCCGAACCAAAAGCTATGTATAAAATCATCCATATTATTCTTTGATAACTCATCTTCAGTTTCAAGCCCTAGGAAATTTCATCCAAGAATATAAATCATCAAGTGCAGCAAACTTTACGTTAATATCATTTATCATATTTCACCTCTCATATTAGAGCTAGCTTTACTTCACATAAACTTTCTTTTACATCACATAATCAATAATACTTCAAATTTAAAATATTCAAATTAAATTCGTTACCACAAAACTATATTTTTTATTACAATAATTTATTAAATAATTCGCAAAAAATTTTAATTCATTTTCTCTTTTAAATTCTGTTTCATATAAAGATCTATCACAAGAGTTTTTTCTAATTCTTATAGCCTCTTCAATAATTAATTTATACTCATCAGGAATATTCATTATTGTATACTTAGCAGATTCAATTTTAGTAGCTATGCTTTTATTATCAAGGGTGTATAATATTCTGCATAATGTCAAAACAGCAAATTCAATCCATTCATCTGATAAAAATATATTCTTTTCACACAATTTGTTTTTCCAATAACTATTTAAATTATAATTCATTGTTTCTACAATATTATTCCACTGAACATTTATATTTAGGCTGCTAACATTAGGACTATTTATAGGTATTCCATTATATTTTAATGTCCACCAAGTAACATAATTTATATCATAATAACCATAACTATTGAGTTTTTCATCACAAAAATATAAATAAGGTTCTATTTTGGAATTAGGTTTTCCTACCTTATCTTTAGTAAGATACATACCTTCCATTCTTTTAGCATATTTAAATTTACTATTTAATTCATTATGTATAAGAGTTACTATTGATATATCTTTGTCTTCAAAATCTTTGTTTAGTATTGTAATAAAGTCAATATCACTTTTATCCTTATCAAAACCACCTAAAGCGACAGAATTATAAAGGTACACACCAAATATCTTACTGCCAAAATATTTTTTTAAATTTACCTCATATTCATATAACATAGGTCTTAAGATATTAGGAACTTTTTCATTCATATTGACTCTCCTTATTTACATCTAATTTTCTTTGCTATAATTGTAAACTCTCCAGGTACATCTTCATTTGTCCAAGATTGATGTTCATCAAATCTATTAAGAGTAAATCCATTTTCTATAACTGCATTAATGATTTCACTAATA
Organism: Clostridium sp. AWRP; assembly: GCF_004006395.2. Taxonomy (NCBI): domain Bacteria; kingdom Bacillati; phylum Bacillota; class Clostridia; order Eubacteriales; family Clostridiaceae; genus Clostridium; species Clostridium sp. AWRP. The sequence continues at coordinate 2,792,570 of NZ_CP029758.2, forward strand.
GTATATTTTCTATAACTACATAATGGCATTTGTCTGCAAATCTCATCTGGGAAAAATCTTGCATGAGCCATTTCACCTTCAAATACATCTGTTGAAAAATAACTCATTGTCGGCTGTTCTAGCCCTAGTATATCTGATATTTTTTGAAACGGATGAAAATCACTGCAAATCATTTTTCCATTTGTTTTTAAAAGCTGCTTCATTATTTTCATAAATTGGTTGATATCATGGAAATAATGAAGGATTCCTCCTTCCATAAAGACCACATCAAAATATTTTTCATATTTGTTCATATCAACTTTCAATACATCACCAACTATAAAATCAATATCAACATTGGCTTCATCTGCAACTTCAAGTGCATACTTTTTATTATCTTCTGAAATATCAAAGATTGTAACTTCTGAACCCAAAATTGCTAATGGAATTGCTTTTTTACCACATGAACCGCAAATATTAGCAATTTTAATACCTTCATAAGTATCAAAATATCCTGCATATCTTTTCAACATTCTTATCGGATCTTCTAAATCTTTCTTAGCTCTATCGGATGGTTTTCCTGATGTATTTACCCAAAAATCATATGCATTATATTCCCAAGCCTTTTTATTTTGTTCACTATAATCTATCATATTTAACCTCCATTTAATTTTAAAGTTGCAATTTAATAATCAATATAAGAATATAAAGATAGTTAAACCCAAATATTTACCGGATTGTCATGAGGTATTCGATCAGATTTTAGTTTACTTAAAATTACACTTGTATTAAGTTCTGGATATACTTCATTTATTATATCTAGGGTCTCCATTATAATAACTAAAGTATTCTCATATGCCTCCTTTGGTGGATAGGTAAAAATATCTCTAAATCTTTGTTCAATATTTTCAGGTTTAATTTTAAAAGTCTCAAGTGATTTATACATCCATTTAAATGTAGGAAAGTATAGTTTATTTAAAGCAAGAAGTATTAAGAATATATTCTTTTGTAAAATTACATTGTCCTCATTTGCTTCATAATTGTACGGATAGAAATATTCTGCATTCAGTTCTTTAACTATAAGCTTTCGGGTATTCTCATTGGGGAGCTTATCCCAAAATATAGGTATTTCTAAATCTGAATATTCATCAGCGTAACCTCTTGCGACTGAACCACCAATAACTATTGCTTTAACACCTTCTATAATTTTTACCTTTTCACAAATCTGTTTTGCTAATTCTATTCTCCACTTACAATGATAACTTAAATTACTCATTTATTTCCCCTTACTTTAAGAATTTCATCTCATTATTTATTTAATTCGTCATATCCTTACAATTACGAATTAATACCCTTTCAGATGTTTTCCTAAAAACTAAAATCTACTTTAAGCAGTGCATATATTCTCTTGCTTCTTCTCCCTTTACTAAAAAGGGCTGTCCTTTAGAGCAAAATACCGAAGTAGATGTATATTCAATATCTGCATTTTTATCATAGCCTATCTTTTCAATGACTTCTTCTTCATTATGGCAAATATCATAGCCATCTAATACAAAATTAATTTTACCTCTTCCTTTTGTAAAAGAGGTAAATTCCACAGCATAACTCATAAATGTAGATACTGGTCCTCTACCTGTTATAATAACTTCACCATTCAAATTATTAGGATTTTCAAAAGAGCCTTTTAACTTTTGTATATCAGATAAAACTCTTCCAATATAATCTGCTCTTACCTTAATTTTAAATCTATAATAGGGCTCTAAAAGTATGTTTTTCACACCTTCAAGTCCCTGCCTAAGTGCTCTAAAAGTTGCCTCTCTAAAATCTCCGCCACAAGTATGCTTAACATGGGATCTTCCTGTAATAAGTGTAATTTTTATATCAGTTATAGGAAAACCTGTTAAAATACCGTGATGATCCCTTTCATAAATATGTTTGCCTATCAATTTCTGATAATTTATGTCTAGGTCATCTGTGCTGCACTCATTGTAAAATGAAATACCACTATTTCTCTCTCCTGGCTCCAATTTAAGATATACTTCTGCATAATGTCTTAAAGGTTCAAAGTGTCCACAGCCATAAGAAATTTCCCCTATAGTTTCTTTATATAAAATTTCACAAGCTCCAAAATCTACAGATAAATCAAATCTTTCCTTTACTAGTTCTTTAAGCACTTGCAGCTGAATTGTTCCCATAATATTTACCTGTATCTCACCTAGTTTTTCATCCCAACTTACTTTAAGCGCAGGATCTTCTTCTTCTAAAACCTTAAAACAAGCTAATACATCTTTTTCATTTAAACTTTTGTCAAATATTACTTTTGATTTTAACGCTGGAACCATCTCATAATTAACTTTTCTATGGCAATTTCCAAGTCCACACCCTACAATTGAATTTGATAAGCCTGACACTGCAGCAAGTTCTCCTGCTGATGCTTCATCTACTGTTTTAAATTTATCACCATTACAGATTCTAATTTGTGTTACTTTTTCATAGCAATTCTGAGATGTATTCACTGCAATTTCATCTCTAACTTTTAAAGTACCTTCTAGTATTTTTATGTAAGTAATTTTATTTTTTTGCTTGTCATGGCGTATTTTATATACAATTCCTTGAAATTTTTCTCTATCATTATATTTTGTAAAAGTAAGCATATCTAATTTTTCTAAGAAATCATCTATTCCCTTATTTTGAAGGGCAGACCCACTCATGCAAGGAAATAACTTACTTTTATATATCATGTCTCTTATAGAATCCATCCATAATTGATTTGTAAAATCTTCCTCTATATACCTTTCAAGAAGTTTATCACTGCGTTCTGCTGCAAACTCCATAATCTCTTTACTGATTTTATCTAACTGTATGGATTCAGGAATAAAACATACATCTTCTGTTAAGTTTACTCTAATATCTTTAAGTATACCTTCTACATTTGCTCTAGCCCTATCCACTTTATTTATAAAGAAAAATGTAGGTATCCCGTGATTTTTCAAAAGCTGCCACACTATCTCAGTCTGTGCCTGAACCCCTTCAACTGCACTTATGATAACAATGGCATAATCCATTATTTCAATGGTTCTCTCCATTTCGGATGAAAAATCAGCATGTCCAGGCGTATCTACCAAATAATAAGTAGAAGATTTATACTTAAATACAGCTTGATCGGAAAATATAGTAATTCCTCTATTCTTCTCTATAGCATTATTATCTAAAAATGAATCCTTATGGTCTACTCTTCCTAAATTTTTAATACTTTTTGTATGATACAAAATCTGCTCAGCTAAAGTAGTTTTTCCTGCATCCACATGAGCAAATAATCCAATTGTCTTATTCATATTCTACCCCTCTTAAAAGATGTACAATATATGTACATTTCGTTCTAATATATTGTAGCATAAAATTTTTTTCTATATAATGCTATAATATAATAAATAAAATACAAAAGCAGGTGAGTCAAATGAATGAAGAAATTTTATATAAACCAGAAGAGATTGCACAAAAACTTAAATTAACAAAAGGTACTATATATGAAATGATTAAACGGGGCGAGCTTCAAGCTCACCATATAGGAAGGTATATTCGTATATCTGACACTCAGTTTGAAACTTACCTTCTAAAATCTAACGGCTATGAAAATATATATGAGGCAACCTTAAGCCATAAAAATGGTGAAACCTTTGCAAATATTGGATCCGTCAGCATATGTGTTAACTCTAAACTTGAGGGAAATGTTAAAATTTCTATCCGTCCGGAAAATATTATATTAGCTAAGGGGACATTTGAGAGCAGTGCAAGAAACCTCCTTAAAGGCAATGTGATTGATATTATAAATAATGATGACAGTGCAATGGTTGTTGTTAATATTGGTATCCCAATAAAAGCACTTATAACCAAAAAATCTTTACTTGAAATGGGGATTGAAAAAGGAACTGAACTATATGTCGTTTTCAAAACCATGTCTGTAACAGTTTATAAATAGATTTTTTAATAAACATAGTTCTTGGCATCAGATGGAGTTTTGACTTCATCTGATGCTTTGTTTGTATGTCTTTTAAAATATAAATTCTTCACTACAAAGTAACTCTATTTCAATAACATCTCCTTTTTTATACTCTCCTTCACCAATTTCTGAAATAAACTGTCCATTTGTTCCCAAACACATACCAATAGAGGAGTTTTTAAAAGGAACAGGAGTTGCTACATATGTCCCATCCGTCTTTTTCCCTATATCCATCTTACACAAAAATGAAATTGGCTTCGGGCAAGGCATATCCTCGGTAAGAATAGCAGTAACCTTTTGACGTCTTATCATAGGTATACCTAAATACTTATTAACTATACTTCTAATACACCAATCTAACCCATAATATGCTGCTAAAGCAGGTCCAGGCAAATTAATAACAGGTTTTCCATTGATAATTGCCATACTCATTGGTCTTCCAGGACCTGCTTTAACCCAATGTAATAGAACCTCCCCTTTGCTTTTAAACACTTTTGTAGTAAAATCCTCTCCACCTTTAGAAGATCCTCCATTCATTATAACAATATCTGCTTGTTTTAATGATTTCTCTAAAACAATTTCAATACTTTCAGGGTTATCTTTTACAATCGGATAACACAGAGGTTCAGCTCCCATCTCAATAATCATATGCTTGGCCATAATACTATTGGAATCAATATTTTGACCTCTTTGTGGTTCTGTACCAGCAACCACAAGTTCACTGCCTGTTGGAATAAAAGCTACCACTGGCTTTTTTATGATTGGCACCTGGACAATTCCGCCTATAACCAAAGCTGCCAAATCACTGGGACGTATTGGCATTCCAGCTTTTAATACACAATCGCCTTCTTTAATAGTACTTCCTCTTTTTTTTACACACATTCCTTCTTTAACTTCAATTTTCTCTTGAAACTTAATTCTCCCCTGTGCATCAAAAGAAACCTTTTCAATCGGTATTACCGCATCATAACGATCATCAAAATCATCACCTGTATCTGCTCTTGAGTATTCTCTTCCTTCTATCCAATGAGAAGTATCAGGCATGCCATCTTTAAAAAAACTGGAAGACACCGCTACACCATCCATCATTGAAGCTCTATAAGTAGGCAGTGTATTGCAGGAATATATGTTTCTAGCAGGTATTCTATAAACGGCCTCTGATATAGAAACAGTTTCAATTTGACGCTGTGGGGGACATTTTTGAAACAGTCTACTCAGCGCCTCCGCCTTAGTCTTGCTATTATTCAGATCTAACATACTATTCACCTTCACTCTCCTGTGACATTGTATTTTTACGATTTAAATCTGGCTCCCGATGAGACAACACTATATCATTCTTAAAGTAAGGTTTAATATCAAGAACAGGTGTCTCATTAATAACATCAAGACCAGTAACATAAAGAACGTTTCCTTCAACCTTCTCCAGCTTAACCAAACTTAAAGCAATTGGATTAGGTCTAGCTGGACATCTAATTGCAAACACACCAAATTCATCTGATAATGGATTAACTTTCTTAGGCACAACCTTCATTAAATTTCGCGGTGCTTTATGAAGCCATGACAAAATCCATAAATGTGAACTCTCATCAATACGCTCCAATGCTTCTAAGAACTCTGGAAATACTTCTATTTGGGCATCAACTCCACTTAACGGCATAATTTTGGTATCTGTTATTTTGGATTTTACAATTCCTATAGGACTAAATGTAACGCTATCAGCTTTCATAAACTATAACATCCTTTCTTAATTATTACCTATTTAGCAGAATTATTTAGTAAAGCTTTTGCATCATTATCAGATATATCAATATGATAGAAAAGAGAATAAAACTTTTCTACTTCCTTAACCATATCAACTTTATAGACATCTGGATATAAAGTTGCAGCTAACCACTTCAAGCCTAAATACCTATTTACAGAAGGTGGACGATCAAACCAATTGAAAGGTAGACTAGGTATTTCATATATTTTACCATTCTTTACTGCATTAATATTTTTCCACTCCTCACTAGTCTTAATTAAATCAGAAGCACCTCCATCATCCTTTCCCCATGAAAGTATTACATCGGGATTCCATGACAAAACCTGTTCCATTGAAACATCGCTCATACCGCTTCCTGGCTTTGCTTTGACCTTAGCAACATTATTTCCATTAACCATATCCAGTACCAAAGCGTGGCTTGAGCCAGATGGCTCTGTTGTAAGACCTTTTGGGCCTTCAGCATAATAAACATTAGCTCTTTTCTCTTTAGGTATATTTTTAGTTGCTTCTGTAACTTCTTTAACAGTATCGGTACAATAATTTGTAAGTTCTTTTGCCTTGTCCTCCGCTCCAAGTATCTTTCCCATAAGTGCATAAGCTTTATCTATTTTTTCAAAACTGCTATTAATTACAACAACCGGAATATTAATCTGTTGTTGTAATTTATCTGCAGTACTTACTGATGCTTTGTTAATATCATCAGGGCCAATTGAAAATATTACATCTGGTTTAACTTTTGCCAATTGTTCTGTATTAATATTGCCATTCATCTGTAAACCACCCAAAAGTGGAAGTGATGTATATTTTGAAGGTATGTATTTTTTCTCACTGTCCGTGAGTTTCATTGACAATCCAGCCATCTTGTCTGGTGCAAGGGAATATACCATAATCATACCAATAGGACTAGTATAATAGCACTTATTAATTTTCTTAGGAATCGTAACTTTTCTTCCTGCATCATCAGTAATTGTTTGTGTAGTAGCTTTTGGCGTTTCTGCTTTTTTTCCACAGCCTGTCAAGCTAAAAAATACGGAACAAATTAATAAAAAAATCATCATTATAGGAAAAATCTTAGATTTCTTTTTTCTTATCATTTTGCATTTACCCCTTTCAAATATGTTTATTGTTGATAATGTGTTTTAATGGCCAGCATTAATTTCTTTGTGAATGAATGCATACCATTCTGCCTCCACTTTTAAATATATTCATTTTTTTACCTTCTTGAACTGCTTTCCAAATAAGCTGCTGTTCAATTACAATAAAACTTGCTATGAGTTTGACTCCATAATTAAATAAAATCTTAGAAACCGGTACGCTTGGACCTACTAAAACAATTTCAGCTTTTTTAGACAGCTGAATCAATCTAGGCATTGTTTTGTTTGTAAATGCTGTTCCTGTAATGAATACGAAGTCTTGCTCTGGAAGCAAATACTCACAAGCTGAGTCAGGATAATCCCCTGCTTGTGGTTCTCTTTCAAGTATAGATAATTCACACATTTTATTAAGCTTCTCAATACCCGGGAAATGACCAATAACTGACACTTTTTTACCTATCATATTGGGCTCTAAAATTTTAAAAGCATTATACTTTTCTGCATCATCGGATTCAGGCACTGGCTCACCAGTGATATCCTTAATTTGTGAAGAATTATTAAATGCTGCATTAATTGCCGCCATCCCAAGTGATGCTTCAAGCATATTCCATGACTTTGAATATTCAGCAAGTCTTTTAAGCTGCATTCCAGAAATATTACTAAGTTTAGTTCCTTGCTTGCCACCTTTAATAGTCTTAACAATACCTAGTCCCTTTTCTGAACGTACAAGAGTCCATGAAGCCCCAACCATACATTCAAGTACTGTTAAATCATCGGGGATTTCATTAATAAGATCATCGTATATCTGCCACACACGTTTTCCCCCTATCTAAATTTTTTTATAATAAGAACCGTTTGCACAAGCCTTACATAATATCTTTCCATCTTTAATGACATCTCTGCCATCCATAACTTTTTCATGGCAAATTTCACATTTTACACTCTTAGTAGGCCTTCCTGGCAAATCTTCTTTTTTTATATCTATCTGAACAGGCTCAAATTTGAATAATTCTTCATCAGTAAACTGCTTCCAAAAGGAAAGTGTGTCCTCATCTGGGGAAGGATTTTTCTTAGCATTTACAACAATTCTTATACCCTTTTGTGTATTCATATCAATAAAGCTGGCACCCATTTTCCCATAATCTATCCACTTCAACCTTCTTTTCCCTAATGAACATCCTGTTACAGCTTGGACAGCATCTGTTAAACATCTATCTGTTTCTACAAATACTATAAAATTTTTATTTTTTGCAGGTTCTTCAATTCCCAAATAGTTCAATCCTGCACGAGCAATTCTTACACCTAAAATAATACCGCTGCATAAATGGCCATGAAATTCACGTGCCTTTTTCACATCTTCTTCAAAATGATTATCCATATTAACACTCCCTTTAAAATATTTCTTATTAAAATGTGTACCTATTTTTGACTAATAAAACCACCAGAACGCTGATATTTTACAGCTTGAATTTCAGCCATCACTGACAGAGCAATCTCAGCTGTTCTTTTTCCACCAAGATCAAGGCCTATAGGCGAATGAACCTTTTTTATAAGCTCGTCCGTAATGTTAATCGTTTTCAAGTTTTTGAAATAACCTGCTACCCTGCGGCTATTACCCAAAACTCCTATATAACGGGCTGGAGAAGAAATAACAGCTTGCAGTGACTTCTCATCAAATTCATGATGGTGTGTTGCTATCACGATATTTGTACTTTCTGTTATGGAACACAATTTAAGGTTTTCAACGATATCACCTAAAAGGAGCTCATAAGCTTCAGGAAATCTCTCTTTAGACAACATATCTGATCTGTTATCAGCTATTGTAACTCGATAGCCAAGCATCCTTGCAAATTTATAAATGTTATATGAAACTGTACCTGCTCCTGCTATTATCAAACTATCATGATTGCAAAAACTATTGATAAAAATCTCAACTTTACCTTCCGGAGTATCGAATAAAACCTTCCGTGAAAGTCCCCTGTTGATACATACCTTCCCCTGATCAGCGGCCTTTTTTTCAATAAGTTCACTTCCTAAACTGCCAGCCAGAACTTCACCTTCTGCATTAACCATCATCATTGCACCAACGCTGCAATTATTTATACTCTCTGAAGAAACAACTGTAATCAGAGCCGCTTCCTTATTAGCTTCCTGGTATTCAGCTAAAAGTCGCATTAAATTCAGTTTCAAATCATTCACCTTCCTTTCTACTTACATATTGCTTACTCAACTTTCGCAATATTTTTAAACTTCAAAAGTTGAGTTATTTATAATTACATCTTATTGAAAAGCAATATTTTATACGTCTATTATATCTAAAACAAGCTAAACACAACTTATAAAAGCAGCAAAGTATTATAAATAGCACAAACTATCAAAACATAACTCAACTATTTAAATTATAACAAGATTAATATTTTTCTGTCAATAGTACAAGCTATCCTTTTACTGTACTTATATATCAGCTATAAACAGAGTCCTTAGCATCAGATGGAGTTTTGACTCCATCTGAACCTAAGAATCACTTGATATTCCATTCTTATTATAAACATAAGCAAAGACAAAGGATGAACCTACTATCCATGCAAAAATTACAAATATATTATAACCAGAACCTTCAAGTATATTTTTGCCATCAAAAACTTTTTTAAGAATCACTATTGAATTGTAATTTGGCAGTAAAGTGGCAATTTTATAAAAAGTTTTATTTAATCCTGAAAGCAAAGGTATCATAAATAAAAACATGCATAGAGGGGTACCAATAGTCCCTGTTGCCATTTGATTTTTAGATATAATTCCAATTACAGCTCCAATTTCTACCATACTAATTAAAACTACAATCGTTATAATAAAATACATTAACAAATACTGCAGTTGAATCCCCAACATAAAAAATATAGCTATATTTACAATCACTGAAATGAAAATAGTTATAAGTGCCTTTCCAATTAAAAATTCTACAGGAGAAAGCGAAGTTAACATAAGAGTCCTCAATGTATTTTTTTCCTTTTCCTCTGCTATTAACATGGCCATTATAAGTGTAGCCACCATAACCAAGTTCATATTAAGTATCGTATTTAAAATATACATTTTTCCTTCTTGTAAATTCATTATATTTCTAAATATCTTTAAATATATAACACAAAATATTACTGGAAGTGCAGCCATAAAAAGTACGTTTATATTCTTAGGCAGTTCCTTTAACTCCTTATTAAATAATGCATTTACTCTTCTCATTGAAAATTCCATTATAATTCCCTCCCTGTAATATCTAAAAATATTTCTTCAAGATTTGGCTCCATTGAATGAATGGATAAAATTTTTTCATCTTCCATCCAGTTTTTAATTTTAATTGCTCCATCTCTATTATTCTTCACGGTTACTTCTTCATTATCTCTTAAAACAACTTTGATATCGTCTTTTGCATATTTTAACTTTAATTTTTTAGGAACTCCTATATCAACTATCTCTCCTTCATTTAAAAAAGCTACTCTATGACACAGCTTATCAGCTTCATACATATTATGAGTAGTTAAAAATATAGTTGTCCCTTCTTTATTAAGCTCAAGAAGCAGTTTGTGAACTTCTAAAGCCGTTCCAGGATCTAAAGATGATGTAGGTTCATCAAGAAACAATAATTTAGGTTTGTGAATTACTGCTCTTGCTATCATAAGTCTTTGTTTCATTCCTTTAGATAGTTTTTTCACATCCCTTTTTCTATACTCTGTCATTTTCACTTTTTCAAGTATTTCATCTATATTTTTCTTTTTTACTCCATTTATCTTTGCAAATAGCATCAAATTATCTTCAACTGTAAGTCTTTCGTATAACCCACTGTTATCTGAAAGTACTCCTATATTTTTAAAAATATCTTTTTTTTGTGCTTGTAAACTTTTATTAAATATTTCCACATCGCCGCCTGTTGGCATTAATTGACAGGTAAGTATCCTAATTGTAGTAGTTTTTCCAGCCCCACTTGGTCCTAAAAATCCAAATATTTCTCCTTCTTTAACATCCAGAGTTAAATCTTTAATTGCTGCATTTTCCCCAAAATCTTTTCTAAGATTTCTAATAGAAATAATATTTCCCATATTTAAAAACTCCTTTCAATTTTACTATGGTTAATTATTATACAAATGCTGCTATTAAACCATAAAATCAACATGAAAAGAGTAATATAACTTATGAATACTGCTTTTTTAAAGATGAATTTTCACATTTTGAGTTAAAAGTATCATATATTTAGGATATCTTTTAACTCTTTCATTCTCCCTTTTGAAAGTGGAATAGAACTTTTAGTTTTATCATCGAGACTTAAACTATAACTATTTCTTGTCCACATCACAACTTCACGTACCCTTTGAAGATTTACCAAATAAGATCTATGACATCTAAAAAATCCGAAATGCTTTAGCCTTTTTTCCAGCTCTGTAAGCGGCAGCATACATGGAAACTTTTCTCCTTTTATGTTTAAGTTACTTACACCCTGTTCACTTTCTACATAATCTATTTCCATAGGATCAAAGAGAATCATTCTTTCATTAATTTTAGCAGGAATCTTTTCAATTTTATATACTGTCTCATCTCCACTATCTAATTCTTCCCGGCTGTTTTCCTCTCTCTGTATTTCTTTTAATCCATTTTCATCTACGCTATAGGATTTTCCACCAAGGAGTAGTATATCCTTAAAAGATACAGAAGTATTGACTACAATTGCACCATCTGAAATCAATTGATCCATGCTTTGTATTATAAGCTTTGCATCATATCTGTCCATATTAAGTATAGGTTCTTGAAATATTAGAAATTTAGGTTCTTTAAGCAATTCCCTTGCAAAGCTAAGTCTCCTTTTTTGAGAATAAGTAAGCTTGCTTATTTTAGTATTTTCAATATCTATAAGAGCAAGTTTCACCATTATTTTCTTATAATTGACTTTAGAATTGGCCATATTCTTATAAAATTTCATATAGGATTTTACAGTCATATTTTCATAAAAACCTTCTTTTCTAAATACAACGCCTATATGTTTCATATTTTTTCTTATATAAGTTTTGTTATCTTCTCCATTAATATATATCTTTCCCTTAGTAGGCACCTCTTTGTCCAAAATAAGATCAACCAATAAATCGCTTATTTGATCACTACACTCTATATTTATCAAATTATCCTTCGCAACTTTAAATGTTATACTATTTATTACAATATCTCCTTTTACCTTATATAACTCATTTATTTCCAGCAAAACTAACCATCCTTATATAATATATTTAGATTAGTGAAGTCAACCTATAAAACTCTTTTAAAATATTTCCAAATATCACAGTACAATTATAAATTAAGCTTGATTTCAACTCAACATTTATTTGAGCTGTATCCAAAATTTTACCTTCATTTAATTTTTAAAAAATGTATAATATAATTATTGCTTAAAGAAAGGATTTGACAGAATTGGACAACAAAAGTTTTTTTACAAATAAAAAAATAGTAATACTACTTGCATCTTTTTGCTGCATACTATGGGGAAGTGCCTACCCTGGAGTTAAAAGTGGGTATGCCCTTTTTAAGATAGGCTCAAAAGATATATTTTCAGAATTATCTTTTGCCGGCTACAGATTCATACTTGCAGGATTAATGGTTTTAATAATAGCTCTATTTTCTTCTAAAAACATATTTTCAATAACTAAAAAAAATGTCAAACAGATTATCATACTTGGGTTGACTCAAACTACTCTTGAATACATATTTTTCTATATTGGACTTGCTAATACCACAGGGTCAAAAGGCTCTATAATGAATTCCACTGCTACATTTTTCAGTGTAGTACTAGCTCATTTTTTGTATAAAAATGATAGAATAAATACTAAAAAAGCTATAGGCTGTATACTTGGTTTTATTGGTGTACTAATTGTAAATTTCAGTAGTGAACTTTTAAGTTTTAGCTTTAAATTTACAGGTGAAGGTTTTATCATATTATCTGCTTTTGTATTTTCTGCATCTTCAATTTATGGAAAACAAATCTGCAAAAATATAGATTCAGTGTTTGTAACAGGATATCAACTTCTTATAGGAGGTTTAGCTCTTTTAGCTCTTGGAGTTTTTAATAAAGGCTATGTAACAAACTTTACAATTGGCTCTACTGCTATTTTATTATATTTATCAATGTTATCAGCTGCTGCCTTTTCAATTTGGACAGTGCTATTAAAATATAATAAGGTTGGATTTATTTCCATGTTTAATTTTGTAATTCCTGTGGCAGGTACCATTCTATCTTCTATATTTTTAGGTGAAAGTATCTTTAATATTGAAAACATTGCAGCTCTTGTGCTTGTATGTACAGGAATTTTTATAGTAAATAAGGATTCAAAATAATAATATTATTTTGAATCCGGTTCTACATGTATAATTGCATGTTTGATTTTAAATTTTCTATTTAACATTTCTTCTATTTCTTCTGTAATTTCATGGCTTTTAGCTACAGTGAGCTTAGAATTAACTCCTATTACAATGTCAATCAAAATATTATTACCATGAACACGTGCTTTCGTACCTTTTACACAGCTAACGCCATCAATTTCCTTTATTTTAGAAACTATACTATCTAACTGCTTGCTGTCAAAACCATCTGTTAAATTATGCGCTGCTTCCTTAAAGATTTCCCCACCTGTCTTACAAATTAAAATTCCTACCAGTACTGCTGCCAATGGATCTATCCAGGGGAATCCAAATTGAGAAGCTATAATTCCGGCTGCAGTACCCATACTTACCCAAGCATCTGAGAGATTATCTTTTGCAGCAGCCATAAGTGCAGAACTTTTAATTCTAAGTGCAACCCTTTTATTATATACATAAACTGCATATATAAGTATTGCGCAAATAATGGCGACCACTGCTGAAATCATATCTGGTGCCTTGTTCTTTAAAAAAATAGTAGAGTACACTGCATTGTAAATTACATCTAAACCTACACCTATCATTATGATAGAAGCAACAATTGAGGATATAGTCTGTGCTCTTAAATGACCATAGGCATGATTATCGTCTGCTGGTTTTCCAGATATTTTGAGTCCTATAATAATAGCCAGTGACGCAATTATATCCGTGGAATTATTGACCCCATCAGCAGTAAGTGCTTTAGATTGATAAAAATATCCTAAAGTCAATTTAATCATCGATAAAACTATGTAAGCTATAATACTGATGCGTGCACCTTTTTCTGCAATTTTGAGATTTTTATAATCTTCATCCATACTTTTCTCCTTAAAATTAGAATTACATTTTACATAGTAGTTCTTTAAGCTTTTTATAGTTAGTTTTCACACCTTTATCCAAATTTATTTCTATTTTTGTAAAATCCATTTATTTCATTTTGCTATCAAAAAGAGCTGTGCACTAATTTTTTAGTGTACAGCTCCTTTTAAATTACTCTTTTTTATCAAAGTCAAATGTATCTTTAATAGAATCCAATACTGATTTTACAGTCTTATTAGCCAGTTCTTCTATTTCATCAATTACTTCATCTTTACTTTTTATTCTTCTTATATATATCTCTAGTTCTTCTTTTGCAAAATTTCTTACGGTTTTTAAAACCATATATTCTTCGCTGCCTTCTTTAGGAATTATAGTATCCCCACTTTGTACATTTGTAAATATAGGATTATCTGATGTTATTTGACTCTTCAGTTCTTTTTTATTTTCTCCATTTTCATCTAAAACAACATAAAAATTTACAACAGTTTCCATTAATGTTCATCTCCATATTTTCAAATTGTTTCACTGTATTATAATATTGTTTTAGATGAAAAAATGTTACTTTTCCTTACTCTTGTTCAGTTTAATTAAAAACGCTGTTATAACTGCTGTTATAGGCACCGCAAATATAAGGCCTATACTTCCTGCCAGAGCTTTTAAAACTTCAGAAGCAATAATATCCTGGTCTAATGCTGTAGAAATAGCTGTACTATAAGAGTAAGATGAAATCATAATCATTATGTACATGGCCCCTCCTACATAAGCAAGTATCAAAGTATTGGCCATAGTACCCATAATATCTTTTCCCACATTCATGCCCGATTTCACAAGTTCCTTCATAGTCATATCAGGTTTTACCTCTTTTATCTCCATTATAGATGAGGCTATAGACATACTTACATCCATAACTGCCCCAAGTGCTCCCATGATTATTCCTGCAAACAACAAACCTGAAAAATTGAAATTGGCATTTTGTGAAGTATATATAATAGACTGCATTTGATCATCAGTAAGTCCATTTAATCTCATTATAGAATTTGAAAAGAACGCTATAGCCCCTGCAATAAGTACCCCACCAGAGGTTCCTATAATAGCCGCAAGTGTTTTTTCATTTTTACCACTTATTATAAGCAAATTCACTATGGTTACAAAAATACATATTGCAATAGATACTATCATTGGGTTAAATCCCTGTAGTATAAGTGGTATAAGCACTTTTATTACCACGATTCCAGTTATGGCTAAAGTTATTACGGATTTAAATCCTTTTAATCCACCTATAGCTATAAGTAATATGATTAGAAATGCAGCCAATCCATATAGACATTTATACCTTACTATTTCATAAATATAAGCTTTTTTCACATTGTTTTTTGATTCATATTGTATATTGACTAATACTTCATCTCCTACTTTTGCAAAGCTCTGTGTACTGCTTCCTTCATCTTTGATTTGCCCACCTGCAAAATTTTGAACTGTAATCACTTTGCCTTTAAGACTTCCTGATATAATTTTTACATCTGCATTGGAAAATCTTTGGGAATTCTTATCTCCACTTGCATGTATTTTAATAACTTTGCCATGAACTGGTTTGTTATCGGTGTCTGAAGTCCCGCTTGCCATAACTTTTGCAGAAAACATACCTGCAGTCATTACAATAAAAGCCAACAAACTAATTACAATAATCTTGCTTACTTTTTTCACTTTAACTCATCCTTCCGTCATAGATCCCCTCCAATATTTAACTTATTGTCCTTTTACTTTAATCTTTATGCTGTCATTTTCTATATCTATAACGCTAACGGTATCTCTAATTTTATTGTCAAAGAGCACTTTATCTACAAAATAAGGTTTTATTTCCTGCTGTACTATCCTCATGATCTCTCTTGCACCATATTCTAGTGACACGCCTTTTTGTGCCAACCATTTATAGCAATTATCTGTAACTGTTATTTTTATATTCTTAGTTAAAAGTTGCTTTTCAAATTCACCCATGGCTTTTTGCGCTACACGATATGCCATCTGTTCATTCATTCCATTAAAAAATATTATTTCATCCAATCTATTTCTAAATTCTGGAGAAAATACTCTATTTACTTCCTGAGAGATTGCATCATCTTTTACAATTCTATTTCCAAATCCCATAAGTGATTTTCCCAAATACCTGGCTCCTGCATTTGAAGTCATTATAAGTATTACATTTTTAAAATCAGTTTTTCTTCCAGTATTATCTGTAAGAGTAGCATAGTCCATAAGCTGCAGCATTATATTAAGTACATCTGGATGTGCCTTCTCTATTTCATCTAAAAGCAGCACGCAGTAAGGAGTTTTCCTTATAGTATCTGTTAGAAGTCCACCTTCTTCATATCCCACATATCCTGGTGGTGAGCCAATAAGCCTTGCCACTGTATGCTTTTCCTGATACTCGCTCATGTCAAATCTTATTAATGGAATATTTAAAGCATTTGAAAGCTGTTTACTTATTTCTGTCTTTCCCACACCCGTTGGCCCTACAAAAAGTAGATTTGCCACGGTTTTGTTGTCTTCGTTAAATCCAGCTCTAGACCTTTTAATTGCCCTTACTACAGCCTTAACAGCCTCATCCTGCCCGAATATCTTTTCTCTAAGAATATTATCTAAATTCTTAAGAACTTTTGTCTCATCCTGTGATAATGTTCTCTCTGGTATCTTTGCCATAGATGAAATTGTCTTCTCTATATGCTTTTTTTCAATAACTATTTGTTCTTCATCTTTTCCATGAAGTCTTGCATAGGCACCAGTTTCATCTATTACATCTATAGCTTTATCTGGCAAATACCTATCATTTATATATTTTATGGATAAATCTACTGCTGCTTTTAAGGCTTCATCTTCATAAACCACATTATGAAATTTTTCATATTGTCCTTTTATTCCTAAAAGTATATTATACGTATCTTCTGCAGTAGGCTCCGGTACTTCTATTTTTTGAAATCTTCTGGCAAGAGCCCTATCCTTCTCAAATATCTTTTTGTATTCGTCATAAGTAGTAGAACCTATAAATCTAATTTTTCCACTGGTCAAAAAAGGTTTTAAAATATTTGCAGCATCAAGAGACCCACCAGATACAGATCCTGCTCCTATTATAGTGTGTATTTCATCTATATATACTATAGCCTTATCTTCCTTTTCTATTTTCTTCAATATATTTTTTATTCTTTCTTCAAAATCTCCCCTGTACTTAGTGCCTGCTAAAATAGAACCCATATCCAGGGAATATATTTTACTGTCTTTTAAATTTTTAGGCACTTTGCCATCTGCAATCAGGTGCGCCAATCCTTCTGTAATAGCTGTCTTTCCAACCCCTGGATCTCCAACATGAATTGGATTGTTTTTGTTTCTTCTTGAAAGCACCTGAATTGTTCTACTAAGTATATCATCTCTGCCAATCAAAGGATCTATTTCACCATTTCTTGCTTTTTCAGTAAGTTCTACTGAGAAATCTGCTATTTGAAAAAATAAGGGCATATCCTGTTCGTCCGATGAGTATATAGCATCATCCTCAATATTATAATTAAACATATTTGCTGGAGTTCCATGAGTTATATAATTTAATATATCTATTCTCTTTATCCCTTGTTTTTTTAGGAAAAAGCTAGCAAAGCTTTGCTCTTCGTCATATATTGATATAAAAATATCTCCTAATTTTATTATTTCCTTTTCAGCTGCTAAAACATGTTCGCCTGCAGAAGTTATTATATTTTGCAAGCTTACAGTTTCTAGCGGCTCTTTTTTTTCTGTAACTTGTATATTATCACTAAAATACTGTAGCAAATCATTTTTTATATCCTGTACACTTCCGCCGCATCCTTCTACTATTTCCATTCCCTCCGGGAAAAATAAAGCAGCGTATAATAAATGTTCTGGTGTAAAATATTCATGCTTACAATATTTTGCTTCATTGTAAGCTGCAGTCATAATTTCATTTACTATTCTATCTAGTTTCATAATTATTCCTCTTCCATACTAAATTTTAGTGGGAACCCACTGCTCTCCGCCATCTTTACAGCTTGCATTATTTTAGTAGCAGCAATATCATAAACATATACGCCTGCTACTCCTATACCTCTTCTATGTACATCATACATTATTTTAGTAGCTTCTACAGCACTTTTTTCAAATATTTTCATTAAAACTTCAACTACAAATTCCATTGTAGTATAGTCATCATTGTGTATAATTACTTTATACATAGGAGGTGGTTTAATTTTCAATTGAGGCTTTTGCTTTAAAACAGTTTTTTGCGTCATTTTAACAACTCCATAGGTGTAAGACATTTTCAAAGAAATAACCAATTAGTATGCTATCCTATTTTTTCAAATGTCTAAATATATAATATATAAAATCATTTTAACATAATTTAATTTCAAAGTGTACAATAATGAATTGATATTACTGGAAAAGTAGATCACAGAAGCTTCAATTATACACATCTGGAAAGTAATTAATTACATGTATGTAAAAAAACATCCCCATAAGAAGGATGTTTTTATATGCTATTTTTTACTTTACAGGATAATAACTTCCCATATCAATATTAATAAGTTTCAAAGATGAATCCTTGTATTTATAAGATCCTTTGGCCCATCCAATCACATCTGCATGACAGCTTCCCGATATATCTTCATAAACCTTTAATTCATATACTCCATCACCATCTATGTCAGACACTGTAAATCTTGGTCCATGGCCTACGTATAGATCTAAACTTTCTCCATCCTTTTTAATATTTTGTATGCCTTCATCTCCTGTCAAATCCACAGAACAAGTCTTATCAAGAGATTTTGAATACATTTTTAATGTATCATATCCATCAAGGTTAAAAGAAAGGTCACTCTCAGGAAAAGGATTTAAACAATTTTCAGCACCATATTTTCCAAGTTCAACAAATTTATTATCTTTTAAAGTTTCTATATCACAAGTTTGTATATAACTATTTCCCCCATTTTCAACTACTGCTGTAATATCTGGGGTTCCATCTCCATTTATGTCTGCAAGTACGATATCCCCTTCCCCAGATGAAAAGTCTTTAATAGTCTTGGAATCAATTACTTTTCCATCTGAAGCATCCTGCACATATAATATTGGACTTAAATTATCACCTTTACAGGCTAATATAACATTCTCAGGTTTTCCATCATTATTTACATCAGCAGTTTTAAAATCAATTATTTTATTTCCTTGAAAATCTCCATCAAGATCTAATTTAGTACCATTAAAACTATTTTCTATGGAAGAATTTACAGAACCTTGCCCACCCAAAATATATAGGCTTGTGTATTTTGAATCATCTATGTATTTTTTTTGTACATTTGCATTTACTCCATCAGTTAAAACTATAGGTGCATTTAATTTTGAAGCAAGTGCACTACCAGATAGAGCATCTGGAAAATTTTCACCATTAGCTAAAATTACGCTTTTGGAATCCAAATTAAAATAGTTAGCTATTTTAATTGAGGTTTCATACCTATTACTGCCGCTAATTCTAACTAAATCATCGCTTTTTATATAAGCCATAGCATTTTTAAGCTGATCTTCAACTTGACTATCCAATACACCTGTTCCACCAACTATATAGATCTTAGATGGATTTATAGAAGTTATCTTCTGAATTATGCTATCTGGAATAGAATTAGATAAACTCATAAATATAGGATATCCTTTAGAAGCTGCTACACTTGATATACTAAGTGCATCTGGAAAATTTAATCCATTTACAAGCACTACAGGAGTACCTTTTGAAGGATTTATTTCATCAACTATGGAATTGTTGGTTTCAAATCTATTCTTTCCTCCAAGTCTTTTTATATTGTTAAAATCTAACTTATTCAAACAACTTATAACCTGTGGACTTACAGATGCATCTCCTCCTAAAACATATATAGTTCCATCTTTAGATACATGACTTTCTATATAACTTAAAGAGTCATACTGAGAAGGATCATTAACATCATCCATAAGCAAAATAGGTGCATTTAATTTTTTTGAAAGTACAGAACCTGCGAGAGCATCTGGAAAATCTTTTCCTGATGCCAATATCACATTTTTTACTTCCTTTGAATCAAATTGTCTGCTTATATTTGCAGAGGTTTCATACCTGTTAACACCATATATTCTAGAAATATTGTAATACTTTCCACTGTCCGCAAAAACATTGTGAAAAGATGATGCTATAATGGCACAGGTTAAAGCCATAGTTACTTTGATAAATTTTTTATTCATAATACTTGTCCCCTTTTGTATAATCTAAGTAAAAATATATGTATTATTTCATCTCCTCATATCTGACAATACATACATAAGTTCTTCTAAAATTTATTATATTATTTACATTTTACTATGAGATTAAATTAACTGTCAAATAAATGAACAATTTACTAAGTATATGTTTGCATAAAAGTATAAAACTAATATTGAAATGGAGGTGTTGCATTATGAGTAGAAGACCTTTAGTTCCAGAAGCAAAACCAAAACTGGATAAATTAAAAACAAAGTATTCAAATGAATTTAGCATGGAATTTAACGACAGCTATAAGGGAAACAATACTTCAAAATTAAATGGCCATAATGGCGGACTGGTTGGCGGCTTAATGACTAAAAAAATGGTAGAGGAATTTGAAAAAAATCTAATAGATAAGTAATTGTAAAAAACAGTTAGTATGCTTAGTGTTACTAACTGTTTTTCAAGTATCATATTTTCTAAAGTTTAAATTTAGTAACTTCTTTTTTCATATCATTGGTCATATCTGCCAAAGTATGTGCTGTTGCTGCTACTTCCTCAGTGGATGCATTCATTTCCTCAGACGATGCTGCTATCTCCTCTGATGAAGCTGAAACTTCTTGTGCAACAGAAGATATTTCTTCAACTTTACCTATTATTTCAGATTTTTCATTGTCAATATTTGCTGTTAAATTTGTGACCACATTAATTTTAGAATTAATTTTAGCTATTTCATTTACTATAAGCTTAAAGGAATCAATTGTAGTATTTACAATTAAAATTTGTGAATTTAACTCATTTTTTATATCTCCTGATGATTTAGCTATTACATCTGAATCACTTGATACATTACTTATCAATGTGCTTATATTCTTTGAAGATTCCGTTGTCTGCTCTGCCAATTCCCTAATTTCTTCTGCAACTACTGAAAAACCTTTACCTGCCTCTCCTGCCCTTGCTGCTTCAATTGCCGCATTCAATGCAAGAAGATTGGTCTGCTCTGCTATACTATTAATTAGATTTGTTATTTCATCTATCTGTTTTATATTTTGACCAAGGGTAGTAGTCTTTGATATAAAATCATTAAAAGAATCACTCAACTTATTCATAGACTGAGCAAGCTGTTCCATTTCAGTATTACTTTTTGCAGACATAGTATTTATACCCTTTGCATTAGAATCAACTTCTTTTATAGAAGCAATGATTTCAACTAGTTCGCTTCCAAATTTATTTAGTATATCTGTAATGTTTACTAAATTTTCTGCCTGAGAACTTGCACCCTTTGCAACATCCTGCATTGACGTTGCAACATCACTTGATGAAGCTGCTATTTCTTCTGATATTGAAGATAAATTGTCCGCATGACTGTTAATTTCTGAAGAGTTTGTACTAATAGTCTTTATCATACTTATAATTGATTCCTGCATTATTTTTACAGCTCTTGCTAGAGTACCAGTTTCATCCTCAAGTTCTAAATATTTAGGACTTATTTTTGAACTCAAATCACCAGAAGATATGGTCTCTAAATATTTAATTGCTGCAATAATATTTTTAATAACCTTTTGTGAAAACATAAATACAAAAATCAAACCTAAGATTATAAAAGCTATAGATGCTGCACCAACCCATAATTTTAAAGTGCTTGAATAACTTAATACTTCAGTTTTTGGCGAAGTAACTGCAATGGACCAATTAGTACCATTAACAGGTGCATATCCTAAATATTTTCTTACACCACCATAAGTATATTCTCCTACTCCAGACTCACCACTTATCATTTTTTTCTCAATATCTGCAAGAGGCTTTAATTTAGGATCTTTTTTAGCATCTTCATTAATATTGTCTCCTTTTAAAACCATTTGCTCATTTACATTGGCAACCGTCGTACCTTGCTTATTTATCATAAATGCTTGTCCACTTTTCCCAAAGGTAATATCTTTTGTTATATCACTTAATGCCTTACCATTCCTTACTGCAGTAATCACACCCACAATTTGATTTCCATTTTTTATAGGTGCAGCATATATTATAACCATAGCATTTTGTGTTTTACTTAAAACAGGATCAGATACATTTTTTTGGCCTCCTAGAGCCTTCTTAAAATAATCTCTATTTTTTATATTAGCTGTTTTACCATTAGTATTTATAGCATTTCCATCTTTATCTACAATATTCATCTCAATATGTCCGCTTCTTTTTACTTCTGCATCTAATATAACCTTTTTATTGTCCCATGAATTGTTCATATCACTTATCTGTGTTTGATTAGCTATAACTTCTAAAGCATTCAGCTGACTTTCCACTCTGCTGTGAACAGTTTTTGCAGACTCTTTTGCTATTTGAGGTAGAACTTCATTTACATTACCAATTAAGGCCTTTGACGAATTATAATATGAAATTGTTCCAAGACCAATACATATAATTGAAAGTAACAGTCCCATGGATAACATTAACTTAGTTTTAATACTTTTCATTTTGTATCCTCCTTTTGATAACCTTTACAAGAGTGGGTTTTATGATATATCTCTTATATTAATGATAACATAATTTGATAAATATTTGCACTATTTCCAACTTATTTCCCAAATTTAAACAAATTCAGTCAAACAATTAGCATAATATTACTTTGATTAGCTATAAAGTTTAATCATGCAAAGCAATGTAATATTGATATTGTCTTTATTTAGGACTATGATTATGTAATAATAATTATATTCTAAAATTGAAGGGAGATATTACATATGAAAAAAGTAATATTGTTAAGCGGAAGTCCAAATCCAGAAGGCAACACTATGCAAGTCCTTAAAGAATGTGCAAAAGTAATAGAGCAAAATGGAGTTTCAGCTGAAGTTGTATCCTTAGCTGGAATGAACTTAAAAGATTCCATGAACCCTCAAGGAGGCTATAATGATGGATTTGATGAAATAATTGAAAAAATAAAGTGTGCTAAGGGACTCATTGTAGCATCACCTGTTTATTGGGGAACTGCAAGAGCAGAGCTTATGACAGCACTTCAAAGAATAGCTATGGCATCTATGAAAGGTGGAAATTTCTTATCCAGAATGGTAGGAGGACCTATTGCTGTTGCAAGGCGTGCTGGCCAAACATCATCGATACAGGAAATGCTTATGTTCTATCTCTACAATGACATGATTATACCAGGCTCAACATACTGGAATGTAGTCTTCGGACAAAAACCTGGTGAAGCTTTAAAAGATGAAGAAGGAATGAGAACAGTAAAGAGATTTTCTGAAAATATAGCTTATTTGGTAAATAAATTGGATTAGTCCTATAGGAAATGAGCATGGATTTTTGTGCAGCAAACACAATCTATGCTCATTTCTCATTCTATAATTATATCGTTACATCCTCGCCTGCTTTATTTCCTACAATAAGAAGACATATTGCCATAATAATTAATCCCGCAAGTGGTATATTCCAGGAATGAAATAAATCAAATACACTTCCAATTATAAAAGGTCCAATAGCTGCCAGGGTATAGCCTAACGATTGTGCCATTCCTGATAATTTTGCTGCCTCCCCTGCCCCGCTGCTTCTAAGTCCAATAAAGGACATTGCAAGGCTAATGCAGCCTCCTGAACATAAACCGCATAGTAGAACAGAAACTGCAATAATCATAGTACTGTTTGCAATCAAAAACATGAATATACTAACTGCATAAATACAGGAAATGATACCTGTTACTAGCTTCTGATTTTTCCTTCTTACTGCTAGTAAAGGAACAACAAAGGATGCTGGAATCGCAATTATTTGATAAGCCGAAGCATAATATCCCGCAGTTTCAACATTAATTCCCTTTGCCTGTAAAATCGTAGGAAGCCAGGCCACAAAACAATAATACAAAAATGATTGTATTCCCATATACAGAGCAACATACCAGGCAATAGATGACTTGTACACATTTTTCTTAAGACTGTCATTTGCAAATTGATTTTTTCCTTTCAATTGTAAATTCCACTCAAAAATCCAGATTATCATAGTAGCGATTACAAGTATAAACCAAATTGCCAGTGCATTTCTCCAACCTAACCCTACATCTTTTGAAAGTGGCACACTAATTCCAGAAGATATACCTGCAAAAATAGACATTGAGGTAGTAAAAATGCCTGTTATCATTCCAATCTTTAAGGGGAACTCAGATTTTATAATACTTGGAATCATTACATTGCCCACTGCTATTCCTATACCAATAATGGCTGTTCCAATAAATAACCCTGCTGTCCCTGTAAAAGAACGAATCATAATTCCAGCTGCCAAAAAAATTAGTGCATAGAACATAAGGTGTCCTGAACCATATTTTTGACTTAGCCTGCTTACAAAAGGCGATACAACTGCAAATGCAATCAAAGGAATGGTTGTAATAATTCCTGATGAACTTGCAGAAAGATTTAACTGTGTTTTTATTATACTGATAAGTGAACCAACTCCAGTAATAGGTGATCGCAGATTAAATGCCATAAATATAATTGCAATAATTAGTAAAGTTTTATTTTTTCCATTCATTTTAAAATTCTCCTTATCGTATTTTTAACTTGAAAAGAGTATTTATTATTCTTTTTTATATTCTAATAAATCTGCAGGCTGACAGCTGAGTTCACGACAAATTGCCTCGAGTGTTGAAAATCTTATTGCCTTTGCTTTGTTATTCTTGAGTATTGACAAATTGGCATTAGTAATTCCTACCCTATTTGCAAGTTCTGAAAGAGAAATTTTATTTTTCGCCATCACTACATCTAAATTAACTATAATTGCCATAATCTATCCCACCTAAATAGTTAAGTCATTTTCATTTTTTATTTTTACTGCTTTCCTGAGCACCTCCCCAATAACGAGAGAAATACATGCTATTATTATAAATACAAAAATATCGGGTTTCAAATTTCCATCGTCCCCAAATCTAAACAGCATTCCATCAAGCCTAAATGGCGGTTCACAATATGCATTTATTATACTATTTACTTCATATACAATACCCCCGAGGAAAACATACATACCTATTTTAGTAAATCCATCTGCATTTTCAATAATAAATATCTTATCTTTTTTAATTCTCTCTATTACATTCTTTAACTCATAAAGTATAAGGCTAGTTAATGCTAATTCCAACTCCAAAAAAATCAAATGTTTTATAGGAATATTAAAAGGTAGTGCTAAAAAAAATGGAAATATTAACATACTACTTAAACTCATTACAAAGAAAATATTTAGAATCACATTTAAAAAGCTTATTATAAAGTTTTTTTCTCCATTAAATCTAACAATAAGTTTTCCCATTAAATTTATTCTTTTACAAAACATATTATATTCATCCCTCCAATTATCATATATTTCTTAAATTACACAGTCTATTCTTCTCCTGTCTGTTCAATTGTTTTTACTTCTCTATTAAGCTTTTGAATTACTATAGAAGCCTGTTTTTTTAAAGCATCTGTCTTGTATACAGTACCTATACAACTTTTTTCATAATTAATCCTCTTTTTATATTTTATTGTATTATATATCAATTTAAATTGAATTTCAATATTTTTTTATTGTTTTTCAATATAAGATTATTGTATTTTAATATATGCTTAATTATAGAATTGTGATAATATATAATATATACAAAATAAGACTATAATCTAATTAACTAAGATGGAGAAATTTGATGAGTAAAAATTTAAATTTTATATTAAAGAGTGTTATTATTTATATTGTTTTAGGATTTTCATTTAGCACTGCAAATGAAATAGCTATAAAGTATGTTTATTGGGGAAATGTACTGGTAGTTATAGGTTTCATGTGCATATTTGATAGGTTGGTTAGACATGATAAACAAAAAAACATAAAAATTTTCAAACATGTAAATATAGTATACTTGTTTTTGTTTATATCATTTGTCACAGTTATATTATATGATTTATTTCATATTTTTTAAATATTGAGAATTATAGGTGGATACCCTCACCTGTAATTTTTTTAATTATGAATTAAACATTTAATTAATATCTACTGTGAATAAATTAACATTTACACCCAAGTTATGATAAAATTATATATTATAATTTCAAAATAAACATAACTATAACTAGCATAAAGTTATTTATGATATACAAAGGAAGGTAATCTAATAATGTTTAAATCATCTACTCATAATGAAATAATCAATAGGTCTCTTAA
The DNA here is from genome assembly GCF_004006395.2 of Clostridium sp. AWRP. NCBI lineage: Bacteria > Bacillati > Bacillota > Clostridia > Eubacteriales > Clostridiaceae > Clostridium > Clostridium sp. AWRP. Next base: position 2,819,092 of record NZ_CP029758.2, read on the forward strand.
TAGATGCATTAAATATCATATGGAAAAAGGTATCCCAAGACCTAAACGAAATCTTAACCGTAAAGAATTGGACAATTTAATAAAAGAAAACAACTATATTATGAAAATAGCAAGACCATTTATGGAAATACTTTATGATTTTCTAAATGGGTCAGGTTTTTCATTATATCTTACAGACAAAAATGGAATTATATTAACTATTATAGGTGACAAAGATATATTGACAGAACAAGCAAAAGCTGGAATTGTAGAAGGTGCTGATATGAGTGAAAAAAGTGCAGGTACAAATGCAATAGGAACTGCTCTTTTTGAAAATTTGTCAGTTCAAATTTCAGGTAAAGAACACTTTATAAATATTTTTCAGATTTGTACCTGCTCTGCATCTGTCATACACAACGAACAAGGAAATATAATCGGATGTCTAAATCTAACTGGGAAACGTCAATTGGCTCATCCACATACATTAGGTCTCGTTGTAGCAGCAGTAAAATCCATTGAAAATCATTTAAAATTAAATAAATCTCAAAATGAATTATTTAAAGCTTATCAATACTTAAACAAAATCACGAATTCTGTGGATTTTGGAGTTTTAGCTATAGATACCAACGGAACAGTTAAAATTATAAATGACAGTGGTTGCAACATGCTTTGCATAAATCATAAAGACATTATAAATAAAAGTGTAGATAAAGTCTTATTTAACTGGCAACATATACTTAATGAACTTAAATCAGGAAATGTATATGAAGATAAAGAAACTTTATATTCTGATAAAAAGAAACGATTTAATTTAAATGTATATCCTGTAAAAGATAAAAATAATACTGTAACTGGAATGGTAGTTATATTCAAAGACATACAAAATGTATATAACTTGGTTAATAAGTACACAAGTGGGTCTGCTACTTACACATTTGATGATATAATTGGCAGCAGTGAAAAAATGATAAATTTGAAGAAACAGTTAAAAAACATATCTAACAGCCCTTCCACTGTACTAATTCAAGGTGAAAGCGGTACAGGAAAAGAACTTATTGCACAGTCCATCCACAATGACAGCAATAGAAAAAACAACAGTTTTATAGCAATAAACTGCGGTGCCATACCCAAAAATTTAATAGAAAGTGAATTGTTCGGATATGAAGATGGATCATTCACAGGTGCAAAACATGGAGGCCGTGCAGGAAAATTTGAACTTGCAAATGGTGGTACTTTATTTTTGGATGAAATTGGGGAAATGCCTTTAGATATGCAAGTAAACCTCTTAAGAGTCCTTCAGGAAAACTGTATCACAAGAATAGGCGGGAACAGATGTGTAAAAATAGATATAAGAGTCATTGCCGCTACTAATAAAAATTTGAGGGAAGAAATACACAAAGGAACTTTTCGTGAAGATTTATACTATAGACTAAATGTAATACCTATATATGTACCTCCACTGCGGGAAAGAGATATGGATATTAAAATACTGATAAACTATTTTTTAAAGATAAAAGCTTTTAAGCTTAAAAAACCCATTCCAATAATAAGACCTGATATATATCAAAAGCTCTTAAATTATAATTGGCCCGGAAATGTGAGAGAATTAGAAAATTGCATTGAAAATATCGTAAATATGAATGGAAATACATCTTTTAATTTTGAAAATAGTATTTCAGTAAATAGCCAAACTAATCCTTGTACTACAAAATTTGAATACGATATATGTTCATTAAAGGACTTGGAAAAAGAAGCAATAATAAATTGTATGAATAATTGTAATGGTAACATTGCAAAAGCTTCTAAACTTCTGGGGATAAATAGAAGCACATTGTACACAAAGATAAAAAAATATCAAATTAATTTTTCTTAAAGTGTATGTAAACACAACTTTGTTGTAAAAAACAACATTATTTTCTTGAAAAATGTTGTTTTTTACGGCATTTTTGAATTATCTATATTAACTTTATAAACCCTAGCCCCCTAAATTCAACATTTTCATGATAAAAAATATACTGGCACAACATTTGCTTATATATTTAATAGATATTTAAAAATACCATTTTATTTACTAAAATTTTTAAATTTAATTTATTAGGAGGTTCTATTATGAAAGGTTTTGCAATGTTAGGTATTAACAAATTAGGATGGATTGAAAAGAAAAACCCAGTACCAGGTCCTTATGATGCTATTATACATCCTCTAGCTGTATCCCCATGTACATCAGATATACATACGGTTTTTGAAGGAGCACTTGGTAATAGAGAAAATATGATTTTAGGTCACGAAGCTGTAGGTGAAATAGCTGAAGTCGGAAGCGAAGTTAAAGATTTTAAAGTTGGGGATAGAGTTATAGTACCATGCACAACACCTGACTGGAGATCCTTAGAAGTCCAAGCTGGTTTTCAGCAGCATTCAAATGGTATGCTTGCAGGATGGAAGTTTTCCAATTTTAAAGACGGCGTATTTGCAGATTACTTTCATGTAAACGATGCAGATATGAATCTTGCAATACTTCCAGATGAAATATCTTTAGAAAGCGCAGTTATGATGACAGACATGATGACTACTGGTTTTCATGGTGCAGAACTTGCAGACATAAAAATGGGTTCCAGTGTTGTAGTAATTGGTATAGGAGCCGTTGGATTAATGGGAATAGCCGGTTCAAAACTTCGAGGAGCAGGCAGAATTATCGGTGTTGGAAGTAGACCTGTTTGTGTTGAAACAGCTAAATTTTATGGAGCAACTGATATTGTAAATTATAAAAATGGTGATATAGTTGAACAAATAATGGACTTAACTCATGGTAAAGGTGTAGACCGTGTAATCATGGCAGGCGGTGGTGCTGAAACACTGGCGCAAGCAGTAACTATGGTTAAACCTGGCGGCGTAATTTCTAATATCAACTACCATGGAAGCGGTGATACTTTGCCAATACCTCGTGTTCAATGGGGCTGCGGCATGGCTCACAAAACTATAAGAGGAGGGTTATGTCCCGGTGGACGTCTTAGAATGGAAATGCTAAGAGACCTTGTTCTATATAAACGTGTTGATTTGAGCAAACTTGTTACTCATGTATTTGATGGTGCAGAAAATATTGAAAAGGCTCTTTTGCTTATGAAAAACAAGCCAAAAGATTTAATTAAATCAGTAGTTACATTCTAAAAATTCATAAATATGAAAGAACTGTCGCATTAAAAAATGCGGCAGTTTTTTACCTAAAACAATGGTAGTGATCGGATAAACTTATAAATCTTTCTAATTACCAATTTAAAATTTAATTAATATATACTATGGGTAAGTCAACATATACACCTAATTTATGATAAAATTATATATTATAATTTCAAAATAAACATAACTATAATAATACCCTAAGATAAATCTATTTATCTGATGGCTACCTACTGTAACACTCCCACGCACTCTGTGAAAGCGACTATCACCAAATCAAAGATTTGAGATATCTGCTTTTCTATCAAAGTGGGAGATAACAGTAGCTACGCCCCTAGATAATTCATCTAAACTTAGTGGGAGAAACAAAACTCTAAAGAGAAAGCGACTATCATCAAATCAAAGATTTGAGATATCTGCTTTTCCCACTAAGTAAGATTCATTGATATAAAAAGGAAGGTAATCTAATAATGTTTAAACCATTTACTCATAGTGAAATAGTCAGTAGGTCTCTTAATAGATGTATTAAATACCATATAGAAAAAGGTATACCAAAACCTAAACGAACACTTAGCCGCAGAGAATTCGACAACTTAATAAAAGAAAACATGGATATTATAAAAATAGCAAAACCATTTATGGAAATACTTTATGATTTTTTAAGTGGGTCAGGTTTCTCATTATATCTCACAGACAAAAATGGAATTGTATTGACTATCATAGGTGACAAAGATATTGTAATAGAACAAGCAAAAGCTGGAATAGCAGAAGGTGTTGATTTGAGTGAAAAAAGTGCTGGTACAAATGCAGCAGGGACTGCTCTTTTTGAAAATTTGTCGGTTCAACTTTCAGGCAAAGAACATTTTATAAATACTTTTCAGATTTATACCTGCTGTGCGTCTGTCATACATGATGAAAACGGAGACATAATTGGATGTCTAACTTTAACTGGAAAACGTCAATTGGCTCATCCCCATACATTGGGTCTTGTTGTATCAGCAGTAAAGTCCATTGAAAATCACTTAAAATTAAATAAGTCTCAAAATGAATTATTTAAAGCATACCAATACTTAAATAAAATCATGAATTCCATGGATTTTGGAATTTTTGCTGTAGATAATAGCGGAATAGTCAAGGCTATAAATAACAGTGCTTGTAGTCTCCTCGGCATAAACCAAAAAGATATTATAGATAAAAATGTTCATAAAGTTTTACATAACTGGCAGTATATACTTGATGAACTCAAATCAGGGAATGTATATACGGATAAGGAAATTTTATATTCGGATGATAAGAAAAGGTTTAATTTAAATGTATATCCTATAAAAGATAAAAGTAATATTGTAACTGGTATGGTAGTTATATTTAAAGATATACAAAATGTATATAACTTGGTTAACAAATATACAAGTGGATCTGCTGCTTACACATTTGATGATATAATTGGTGACAGCGAAAAAATGATAAATTTAAAAGAACAATTAAAAAATATATCTAACAGTCCTTCCACTGTACTAATTCAAGGTGAAAGTGGTACAGGAAAAGAACTTATTGCGCAGTCAATTCACAATGACAGTAATAGAAAAAACAAAAGTTTTATAGCAATAAACTGCGGTGCCATACCAAAAAATCTAATAGAAAGTGAATTGTTCGGATATGAAGATGGATCATTTACAGGTGCAAAACGTGGAGGACGTGCAGGAAAATTTGAACTTGCAAATGGTGGTACTTTATTTTTAGATGAAATTGGGGAAATGCCTTTAGATATGCAAGTAAATCTCTTAAGGGTTCTCCAGGACAACTGCATTACGAGAATAGGTGGAAATAAATGCATCAAAATAGATGTAAGAATTATAGCCGCTACCAACAAAAATTTAAGACAAAAGATAAAGAAAGGAACTTTTCGCGAAGACTTATACTACAGACTAAATGTAATACCTATATATGTACCGCCACTGCGGGAAAGAGGTATGGATATTAAAGTACTAATAAACTATTTTTTAAAGATAAAAGCTTTTAAACTAAAAAAACCCATTCCAACAGTAAGACCTGATATATATCAAAAGCTTTTAAACCATAATTGGCCCGGAAATGTGAGAGAATTAGAAAATTGTATTGAAAACATCGTAAATATGAATGGGAATACCTCTTTTGACTTTCAAAATAATCTTTCAGTAAATAAGCAAACTAGTCCTTGTGCTACAAACCTTGCCTATGATATGTGCTCATTAGAAGAATGGGAAAAAAAAGCAATAATAAATTGTATAAATAATTGTAATCATAATATGTCAAAAGCTTCTAAAATTTTAGAAATAAATAGAAGTACTTTGTATAAAAAGATAAAAAAATATCAAATTAATTTTTCTTAAAGTGTGTACAAAAGCAACACTGTTGTAAAAAGCAACAATATTTTAAAGGAAATTGTTGCTTTTTACAACAGTCTTTCAAAAAGGTAACTAAACTCTATAAAATATCCATCTATATTCAATCTTTTCATGATAAAAAATATACTGGCACAATACTTGCTTATATATTTAATTAAATATAAACCAAAAATTTAATTACCCCAATAATTAAATTCTAAAAAAGTAATATAACTTAATAATAAGGAGGACAAAAATGGGAAGATTTACTTTACCTAGGGATATTTACTTTGGTGAAAATGCCTTAGAAAACTTAAAAAATTTAGATGGAAATAAAGCAGTAGTTGTTGTAGGCGGAGGATCTATGAAGAGATTTGGATTCTTAGCCAAAGTTGAAGAATACTTAAAAGAAGCTGGTATGGAAGTTAAATTAATAGAAGGTGTTGAGCCTGACCCATCTGTTGATACTGTTATGAATGGTGCTAAAGTAATGAGAGACTTTAACCCAGACTGGATAGTATCAATAGGTGGAGGCTCTCCCATAGATGCTGCCAAAGCAATGTGGATATTTTACGAATACCCCGACTTTACATTTGAAAAAGCGGTAGTCCCTTTCGGAATTCCTAAATTAAGGCAAAAGGCACAATTTGTTGCTATACCTTCTACAAGTGGAACAGCAACTGAAGTAACATCATTTTCTGTAATAACAGACTATAAAGCTAAAATAAAATATCCTCTTGCAGATTTTAACCTTACCCCTGATATAGCTATAATAGATCCGTCTCTTGCGGAAACAATGCCTAAAAAGCTTACAGCACACACTGGAATGGATGCACTTACTCACGCAATTGAAGCATATGTAGCAAGTTTACATTCAGATTTCTCAGATCCACTTGCTATGCATGCTATAACCATGATTCATAAATATTTATTGAAATCCTATGAAGAGGATAAAGAAGCCAGGGGCCATATGCATATAGCCCAATGTCTGGCTGGAATGGCATTTTCAAATGCACTCCTTGGAATAACTCATAGTATAGCACATAAAACTGGTGCAGTATTTCACATACCTCATGGGTGTGCTAATGCCATATACTTACCTTATGTTATAGATTTTAACAAGAAAGCTTGTTCAGAAAGATATGCTAAAATAGCTAAAAAACTCCATCTATCAGGAAATAATGAAGATGAATTAATAGATTCATTAACAGAAATGATTCGTACTATGAACAAAGAGATGGATATTCCTCTCACCATAAAAGATTATGGTATAAACGAAAACGATTTTAATGAAAACCTGGATTTTATAGCTCACAATGCTATGATGGATGCCTGCACTGGAGCCAATCCTAGAGCAATAACTGAGGAAGAAATGAAAAAGCTATTGCAGTATATGTATAATGGGCAAAAGGTTAATTTCTAGTTTAAACATTAATGTATTTATATTTAGGAAAATGTACACAAACTAAAGCAAAATACTCCCCTTAGAGTAGACAGCCCCAATCTGTTTAGGGAGCATCCATAGATTTGTGTAAAATAGAATAGACGGGATAAAATTTATTTGGAAATTACTATAGGATTAAATTCCTGTAGTAATTTTTATTTTTTAGGAAATAACTAATAATAGTGTGATTTAGCTTTCTAATAATAGTATTGTTAGCAATAATACTATTATTATTCATCTTTATACAAAATAGTACAGGCTTTATCTTTATATATATGGCTCTATTCTATCTTTAAACATTATGGTTAATTGAGCCAGTGTATTTGCCCAGTTTGAAGAAGGTGCCGTCCATTTAAGCATTATCTGCTCGGTTGCCAGGTATAGAGCTTTTAGAAGGGAATCGTCTGTAGGAAATACCGTCCTTACCTTAGTGAATTTCCTAAGTTGTCTGTTGAAACCTTCCAGAGCATTAGTTGTATATATTATTTTTCTTATATCTTGAGGGAAATCAAAATATGTAGATAGATTTTCCCAGTTATTTTGCCATGACTGTATAACTATAGGATACTTATCTCCCCATTTATCATTCAGTGATTGTAATGCCTGACTTGCCATTGTTTCATTAACTGCCTTATATACTTCTTTTAAATCCTTCATAAAAGCCTTAACATTCTTTGAAGGTATATATTTTATAGAATTTCTTATCTGGTGTATTATACAATTCTGTATGTTAACTTCAGGAAAAACTACTTTGATTGCATCTGGAAGCCCTTTAAGTCCGTCCATACAGGCTATTAAAATATCTTTAACACCCCTGTTTTTAAGATCATTGCATACAGATAACCAGTATTTTGCTCCTTCCTGTTCGCCAACCCATATTCCAAGTATGTCTTTATGGCCTTTTACATCAAGTGCCATACAAACATAGGCAGCTTTATTTACAATTCTATGTTCATCTCTGACTTTAAAATACAAGGCATCCATATATACTATAGGATACATTGGATCAAGAGCTCTATTTTGCCATGCTAGGGCTGTATCCATAACCTTATCTGTAATTTTGGATATCATTGCAGGGGATATATCTACTCCGTAAAGTTCATCTATCTCTGATTTTATATCATCTACAGACATACCACGTGCATATAAACCTATAACTTTCTTATCAAGTTCGTTGCAAACAGTTTCATATTTCTTGACTATCTTAGGTTCGAACTCAGACTTTCTATCCCTTGGTACATCTACTTTAACCGGGCCAAAACTGGTCCTAATATTTTTAGAACTATATCCATTTCTATAGTTTTTATCTTCGTCAGACAGCCTTGTATATTTTTCTCTTCCGAGGTGTTCTTCCATTTCTGCTTCTAAAAACTGCTGTATTATGCCTCCAAATAACCTTTGCATAAGTCCATTTTTACCTACTAAGTCCTCCATACTATTACACTTCTTTAATTCCTTTTTTAAATCAATGTCTGGTACTTCCAGTATATTCATATTTAGATCTCCTCTCAAAAATTATTTATACTTATTATTACCACTATTACCAGTTCTACATACATAAAAAGAACGTACATAGATTTGATTTACACAAATCTATGTACGTTCTCTCTGTTTATACTAAGGGGAGTATTTTTATGCTTGCTCTATGGAAACAACTTCATAACCTGCATCTTCAATAGCAGATTTTATATCAGCATCTTTAATTTCGCCACTAAATTCAACTAAAGCTGTTTTAGAGTCTAAATCAACAGATACATTGGATGCACCTTTAATTTCCTCCAATGCTGTTTTTACATGATTAACACAGTGTCCACAGCTCATTCCTTCAACGATTATCTTCTTTTTCATAATTTATTCCACCCTTCATTTTATAAATGTTTATTTATATTGATGGCTTAAAGCCTTTCAATCTTAAAGCATTACTTAAAACTGATACAGAACTTAAACTCATGGCAAGAGCTGCTATCATTGGGTTTAAAAGTGGTCCCCCGAATATGTGAAGCACTCCCATAGCTACCGGAATTCCTAAACTATTATAGCCAAAAGCCCAGAACAAGTTTTCCTTTATATTTTTTATTGTTTTCTTGCTTAAATCTATAGCTGTGACTACATCCATTAAATCACTTCTCATTAGAACTATATCTGCAGATTCCATGGCTACATCCGTACCAGACCCTATAGCTATACCTATATCAGCCTGTGCTAAGGCTGGCGCATCATTTATACCATCTCCAACCATGGCAACTTTCTTGTTTTCACTTTGAAGTTTTTTAACTTCCTTCGCCTTATCTTGTGGTAAAACTTCTGCAAGTATTCTATCTATTCCAACCTGTTTAGCTATAGCGTCAGCAGTTTTCTTGTTATCTCCAGTTATCATTGCCACTTCAATTCCCATAGAATGAAGTTTATCTATAGCCCTCTTACTGTGTTCTTTAACTGTATCCGCTACAGCAATTACACCAATTGCCTTATTTTTAACAGCAACATACATTGGAGTTTTGCCTTCATCTGCTAAAACTTGTGATTTTTCCTCTAATTTTTCTAAGGAGATATTACTTTCAACCATAAGTTTTCTATTACCAAGCAATATTTTACTGTTTTCTATATTAACTTCTATTCCATGACCTGGTACAGCTTTAAATGAATCCAATTTTTTTAATTCAATTTTTCTATTTTCAGCTTCTTTGACTATTGCTTCTCCCAAAGGATGCTCTGATGATTTTTCACCTGAAGCTGCTAATTGCAGCAAATAGTTTTCATCTATATCTGGAATTGTAACTATATCTGTAACCTTTGGATTACCTTCAGTTATAGTTCCAGTTTTATCAAATACTATAGTTTGAATTCTATGTGCTGTTTCCAGTGCAGTACCACTTTTTATAAGCACTCCATATTCAGCACCTTTTCCGGTACCAACCATAATAGCAGTTGGTGTTGCCAATCCTAAAGCACAAGGACACGCAATTACTAACACTGATATAAATATGGTAAGTGAAAATACTCCTGTTTCACCATGTATGTACCAAGCTAAAGCACCAATTGTAGCTAATGCCATTACTACCGGTACAAAGTATCCTGATATAACATCTGCTAATTTTGCAATAGGAGCCTTTGACCCCTGAGCTTCCTCTACTAATTTAATAATCTGCGCCAGTGCTGTATCCTTGCCAACTCTTGTAGCTCTATACCTAATAGAACCATTTTTATTTATGCTTGCTCCAATAACCTTATCGGAAGGATTTTTTTCTACAGGTATACTTTCACCTGTAAGCATGGATTCATCTACTGAAGTAATTCCCTCTGTAACCTCTCCATCTACAGGTATTTTTTCACCAGGTTTTACTACAATTATATCTCCAACTTCAACTTCATCTATGGAAATTTCTATTTCTTTATTTTCTCTAATTATAGTAGCAGTTTTTGGTGCAAGCCCCATAAGCTTTTTTATAGCTTCTGAAGTTTTTCCTTTAGCAACAGATTCCAGATATTTACCTAATGTAATAAGAGTAAGTATTGTACCCGCTGATTCAAAATATAAATGATAGTTTGTGTTTCCTATAAAAATTTCATATACTGCAAAAACACTATAGATAAAAGCAGCAGATGAACCTATTGCTATAAGTGAATCCATATTGGGACTTCTTCTAAATAATGATTTAAATCCAACAGTAAAATACTTTCTACCAACAATCATTATAGGTAATACTAAAAGTAACTGTATTATTGAAAAAAACTGCGGATGATTCATTGGGTCTATAGCCTGTGGAAGCATATATCCTAATTTTTCACTAATCATTGGTACCATAGCTATTATAAGTAATGGAACTGCAAATACAGCAGATATTACAAATCTATTCCATAACGACTTTATTTCTCTTTCTTTTTTCCCCCTATCTGTATCTACAGATATTTCTTCTTCTAAAGCTTTATATCCTGCCTTTTCTATTGCCTTTTTTATATCTTGAACATTAACTTTTGAAGCATCAAATGCTATACTTAGCTTTTCTGTAGCAATATTTACATTTGCTTCATATACGCCTTCTAGTTTTTTTGAAACCCTTTCTACTGCTTTAGCACAAGCTGCACAGGTCATTCCTTCTATTTTCAAAACTTTATTTGTAGTGTCAATTAAAGCCTTATAGCCAGCTTTATCTATTGCACACTGTATGTCTGGAACATTAACCTTTGACTCATCAAAACTTACACTCAATTTTTCCGTTGCCAAATTAACATTAGCATCTAACACACCATCTAGTTTTTTTGAAGCTCTTTCCACTGCTTTAACACAAGCTGCACAAGTCATTCCTTCTATTTTTAATGTCCTTTTTGTCATTGCTCCTTCCTCCTTCTGTTCTGATATATAACTTTAAAACTACTATTTATATTTTGAACTTTTACATTCAATATTATATTTACCCCCCGCCTGAGGGGTGGTATTTCATTATAAGTTATCATTTACGCTTTTATTTTACACCTCCTACATTGCTAGATGTAAAACCTTTAATATAAGATAAGAAGCAAGAGGAGGCGTATATTTTTTAGTTGTATATTACTCTTTTAGTAACTTTGAAAGTAAACCTATTATCTCATCTACCTTTTCATCACCACTATTGTTAATAAAAGCATCTTTTACACAATTATTAAGATGTTGTTTTAAAATAAGCAAATTAGCTTTTTTTAGTAATGATTGAGCTGCAACCATCTGATTAGATATATCAATACAATATCTTCCTTCCTCAATCATCCTTATTATACCTTCTATTTGTCCTTTTGAAGTTTTTAAAGCTTGTATGGCCTTCTTTTTTTCTTCGTTCATTTTTCCTCCCTCCCCCCTAGAGGGGGTATAATTATATTATATACTATTACTAAATTTAGTTCAACATAGGTTTAACCCTACTATACCATCTTCAAACCTTTATTATACATTTGCCACAAATAATATTTTTTAACTATTACAAATATTATTCTCAAGAAATTTAGCCACTCCATCCTCATTATTTGAATCAATAATTCCTGTAGCCAACTTTTTTAATTCATCATATGCATTTTTAACTGCATATTTTTCATCCGCAAGTTCAAAAAGTGGTTCATCATTTAAATTATCTCCAAAACAAATAAGCTTGTCTGCTTTCAAACTTTCCTTTAAGTATTTAGCTGCTAATCTTTTATTAGCATTATAATTCATTGATTCAAGCCAGAAAAAACCTTTCGCATAAATTTCCTCTGTGTAATGAAAACTTCCCTTTATTATTTTTGTAAATAATTGATATGTTTCATCCAAAACACCCTTTGCTTCTATTGCAAAAATATTTATTATATTATAATTAACTATTTCTGAAAAATCACTTACCTCAGTAAGCCTTGTATCGCCATGCTTTATTCTTGAATTTATGTATATATTTTGTCCTTCATTAAAAATACCCCTATAAAATATCTTTTTATTTCCATTTGAATCCACTGCAGACACTATAGGTGAAATTTTTTTTAATTTATAATATTTTAAAATAAAATAAGCCGCACACTCATCTAAATAGTTTTCTACTATATTTTTAGCCAAAGTAGTATCATATATGAAAGCTCCATTATTTAAAATAATAGGTATATTTAGATTTAATGGTTCCAATATACTTTTACAAGCTTCATAGGATCTAGCTGTAGCAATAGTAAATTTTAATCCTGAATCTATTAACTTATTTATAATTCTAATTGAATTTTTGCTTACGACTTGATTTGAATTTAATAAAGTTCCATCCAAGTCTGAAATATATAACTTCAAAATATTCAGTCCTCCAAACGCATTCATAATAATTAAGTCACAAAACCTATTATATATCTAAGAACCATAAAAATATAGACTTAACTTTGGCAGTTTAAAAACTTTGCAAAGCAAAGCTTCGCAAGTTTTTTATATTAATTAAAAATTTTATATGTCCAAAAAATTGCATTATATTCAATAATAAATGAGCATGGATTCACTCTTACACAAATCTATGCCCATTTAACTCTTAATTCTTAACTTTTAATTCTCAATTGTATCTACTGTTCTTTCCAAATTCTTTTTCCCTCTTTGTCAATATATATATATTTATCATCCAATATTACCATAGCTGCTCCATTGCAAAAATTATTTACATCATCAAATTGAGGTTTCAATATAAATCTTCCACTTTTATCAATGCATCCCCATTTATCCTTCATCTTCACAAAAGCTCGTCCTTCACTAAAATTAAGAGCTTCATCAAAAATAGGATCTATAACAAATTCATCTTTTTTATTTATGTATCCACATTTTTCACCTATTTTTACATTGGCTGTATCTTCATAAAAACCATCTGTACTATCATATTTGAGTTCTATAACTAAATTACCCGATTTATCAATAAATCCATATTTAAAGTTTTTCATAACTTGAGCTAATCCTTCATGAAAGTCAAAGACACAATCGAAATCGCAGTTTATTACTTCATCTCCTTTGCTATTAATGTATTTCCACCTGTCACCATTATTTACCCTAGCAACCTCTTCTGAAAAACTAAAGGCATTTTCATATTTCAATGCTATTGGATAATTACCTTTTTTATCCAAAAAACCATACTTATTATTTTTGTTTACCAGTGCCATTCCATTTGAGAACTCATCAATAAAATTAAAACTTGGTTCTATGACCATATTATCATTATGATCTATAATCCCCCACTTTTCCTTTATTTTTACAGGAGCAAATCCATCAGAGAAATTCCATGACTGTTTATATTTATAGTCTATAACTGTTTTTCCGTTGCAGTCTATATATCCCCATTTATTGTTCATCTTAACAGCAGCTAAACTATCCCAAAAATCCCATGCATATTGAAATACAGGTTCTATAATAATTTGTCCATTATTATCCATATAACCCCACTTATCATTTGACTTAATTCTAAATAAATTAGTATAGTTTTTCATTTAATTTCCCCCTATTTGCAATCGTTTTAATTTCATATAAACATCTGTTCAAATTTAATTTTATCACACATAGGAATTAAATAAAATAATAAGTCAGAATTTTCTATACTCATCATTATTTGAAATATATATAGATATAAAAACCACATTATATGATAAATTGTTTTGTTTTATATGCTTTATATCTTTTTATTTATGTGTTACAATAAACTATAGAAAAAATAAATAGGTAATATTCATCATATTTAATGAATATATTACTTTATACAATACTAACTTAATTTAAAAATTAGGAGATAAAAGGAGTAAACAGCGTGGATAATTTAACTACTTTTTTGCTAGGAGCTTTACAAATTACTTTATTAGATATAGTATTAAGTGGTGATAATATTGGAGTTATAGCACTAGCAACTAAGGATTTACCAAAGAAACATGCAAAATCTGCTTCTATGATTGGGGTATTTGCTGCGATTTTTCTAAGAATAATATTTGCTTGCCTTATCACTTACATAATGTTAATAGAATGGCTTCCTATAAAATTAATAGGTGGAATTTTACTTATAAAAATAACCTGGAATTTTATAAGTCCTAAATCTGAAAAGGAAAATATAAAAGTCAGTACTTCAAATAAATATTTCCGTGCAATATCAAGTATAGTAATAGCTGACGCTACCATGAGTCTAGATAATGTACTTGCAATAGCTGCTGCTGCTCATGGACATGTGCCCAGTATAATATTTGGATTAGTATTAAATATTCCTATAATATTTTTTGGGAGTCAGTTTGTAGCAAAACTTATGAATAAACACCCTATGGTTATATACTTAGGAGGTGCTGTACTGGCCCATACATCCTTAAATATGATGCTAGAAGATAAAATATTAGCAGGTTTCACATCACCTGTACTAACAAATATAGTGTCCTTTGGCTTTGCAATTATAGTACTACTATATGGATTATATAGAGTAAACAAACCTGTAAGTTATTCCTTTAAAAAATTTAAGGAAGATTATTTTAAAAGTAACAGTTAATATAATAAAACAATATTTCGTATGTAAATTTCTTAGTGCAACAACCACTTAGGAATTGTTATCTAGAGACGCAGCCACTCTAATCCTTCCACTTGGATAAATGGGAGTATTAGAGTGGCTAGTCATCGGATAAATCCTTATTCTCTTCTAATTCGTCATACAAATCTTTATATACAATTTTAAATACTTCTAGAGAATCTTCTATTTTATCTCTTAGAAGATTTTTTCTATTTTTCAATTCACATACTCCTAAATCTGTAAGAGTATATATTTTTTGCATTTTATTTTTAGAGTTATCCCATTTGCCAATTACTAACTTATCCTTTTCCAGTTTTCTTAGGATTGGGTAGATTCCTCCTGTACTTGGTATCCACCTTCCTCCTGTCCTTTCTCCTATTTTATGAGATATATCATTTCCATTAGTTGGACTTATGCTTAAAATATAAAGTGCATATATAGGGAGAAGTCCTTTTGTAAAAACCTGCCCTACAGCTTCTTGTTCCTTTTTTACCTTTTTTAACTCTGCTAGTTTCTTTTTATATTCTTTATAAAGAAATTTTTCTTCTTCCTTTATGTTTTCTTTAGGATCAAATTTATTCATAGAATTTATTCTTCCTCAAATAATACTAACCCAACTAATCCAGGCCCACTATGAACTCCTCCTACAGGACTTAGTGCTCCACCAAAAATTGCAGAAGTTACATTTTTATGATTTTTTATTGCATCAAATATTTTTTTTGAATCCTCTAGTGCATGACCATGTACAATACACAGTTTACACTTTTTTTTGTCAAGAATTTCATTTGCAATTTCAACCAACCTACTCAAGGATTTCTTTCTTCCCCTTACTTTATCGTATGTATAGTATTTTCCATCATTATTATCAATTGATACAATAGGCTTTATATTTAGAAGTTCCCCTATGGTGCCTGCTACTTTACCTATTCTACCACCTTTTTTTAAATATTCTAAAGTTCCAACTACAAAAAATAGATCTATCTTACTCCTTACAATTGGTATTGTCCTAACTATCTCGTCAAAACTTACACCTTTTTCTATGAGTTTTGCACAACTAGTTACTATAAAACCCTCTCCAAGAGAAATTGATTTAGAATCAAATATATATGTGTTAATTTTAGGGTGATTTTCACTTACTAACTTTACTCCGTTATAAAAGCCAGTTAATCCAGCTGAAAGGGTTACAACTATAGCATGTGTGTAATTTTCTTTTTCTAAATTTGTAAACAAACCTTCCATTTCACTCATAGATGGCATAGACGATGTAGGTATTTCCTTATCTAAATTGTTATATACATATTCTGGAGTTATACTTACTTTATCTATAAATTCCTTGTCTTTATATATTATCCTATAATGAAGTACTTTTATATTATATCTTTCTATAGTGCTATTACTTAAATCACTAGTACTATCTGTTATAAGTGCAATCTTCTCCAAAACTTATTCCTCCCTACTTAGACATTTTAAAAAAATATTCGTCACATCTTTGAGTTGTTATTTTTTAAAATGCCTTATCAAAATTTGTCACAATAATTATATCACTCGCACAGTTATTATCAATAGTGATATATATCTCTATTGATAATAACTTGTCTTAATTATTAACTAAAAAATATAGCACCATTGCAGATTTACTACAATGATGCTATATTTAATGTAAATTTAACAAAAATATTTATTCAATTCAGATGTACTAATTGTCAAGGGCAGCCGCAACCATAGCCTTTACATTTTCAACTTTGGCATTTGGAGGTATGCTGCATCCTGATGACATAATAAGCCCTTGAGGTGCAAACTCTTCAATCAATCTTCTGGCATACTTATAAACTTCATCTGGAGTACCTAAAGTTAAAAGCGAAGGTGCAACATCTCCCATGAAACACATATGCCCTCTTAATACTTCTCCAGCTTTAAAAATATCCGTTGTGCTATCTGGTGAAAAAATGCATTTACCTTTAGGCAAGTCAAGGAAATAATTTATAAATCTGTCCCAACTCATATCCAGATGAAGGTAGGCAACAGAACCTTCCTCTGCAATAATATCTATAATTCTTTTTGTGTACTGCCATGAAAATCTTTCAAATGCCTTTAAAGAAAGGAAATCGCCTGCTTCCCTAGCACCTCCTGCAAATACTGCTAAAGGTTTTACTTCACGGACTTGCTTCCTTAACACTTTCTCATTTTCCTCTTCTATAACATCCATAGCTGCCTGAACCTTGTCAGGAATCTTGTGTAAATCAATAAGGAATTTAGATATTCCTCGTGCAGGACACAAAGCACCAAATGGTGCACCGGTCATTACACTGCCCTGGCATAAGGGAACAATCCCTGCATCAACAAAATTTTGCTCTATTTGTGGAGCAAATTGACTAAAATACTCTACTTCCTTAAGTCCTTCAGGAATATGCTTTTTGGCATATTCCATAAAAAAGTAATTCCATCCTTTATCAATTATAGTATCATAATCATCTTCCGTCATATATGACTTTTCATCAATCTGCCAAATCATGTTATCAGGCAATTCTCTTCCTGGTACTTTAATTTTAGAAAGGAAAAATGCACCCATAGATGGAGGGTATGTCCCAGGTATCTCTATGCTGTCAATATCTCCAAGTGCCTGCATACCCTTTAATAATTCCATATTTCCATACACTACATCATTGACAAGATCTGATAACTTGCCTCCTCCGTTCTTGGTACAAAAAGCATCTGCATTAAGTACAATTGGTACCCTGTCAGTCTTTTTCATATTTATTACACCTTTAAGTCTGTTAAGATGTTCATCATACAATTCTTTCCCAGTTTTCATATTAATCCCTCCATTTAATTGAAATTATTAACAATTTTTTATTTATTAAATAACATTAACTCTGTTTATCTAAATAATTTTAAATTGAAACCTTTTGCTTTTTTGGAGTCTTAAAATTCACCACTAAATGGATAACTGCATAAATAATAAAACATACAAGTGAAAATTCAAATGGAAATCTCAATGATGTTATATTAAATATTTTTTCAATAAATGCAAATACAAATCCTGAAACAAAACCACCTATACTCATAAATGCCATGACAATAGACATTGCAACAGCAGTTCCAGATGCTGGGACTGCTCTTCCCACCTGCATCATGATAGCGGTACCAGAAAGGCTAAACCCTATACCAACAATAGTTGCTCCAATTATAAAAAGAATTAAATTCGTTCCACATGCAAAGAATATAAATCCCACAGAAGTTAATACAATACCTATAGGAATAGCGAACTTGGACAACATTCTAAATGCTGTTCCAAAGATTGCTCCTGCTATCATTCCGCCAACTGTAAACATGGTAAGTGCCAATCCCGCTCCAGCAGCATTTCCATAGTGATTTGTAAGAATTAGCGAAGACATTCCTGTAAACATTGGATATACTAATAACATTAAAATTCCATATATACTTGACCATATATATACGTATGCCGGCATTTTAACTTTTTCAGAATTGGATTTTGCAGTCAAGGGAACTTTTGGAAAGAAAAATATAACTATAATAAGTGATACTGCTCCTAAAAGATAAGCAAGGAAAGTAAATCTCCAATTAACTGCACAAAATATTCCCCCAAGAAGTTGAAATACTATGCCGCCAACGTTTCCAACAACAACACCTGCACCCATAAGATTTTCCGCTTCCTTTGGTTCAAAAAGAGTTAATGTAAGAGCACCACCAAGAGGTGACATTATTCCAAGCCCCGCTCCTAAAATTCCTCTCATAACAAGAATTAAACCAAAGTTACTTATAAAATAAGGACCAACTCCACCTATTAAAAATAGAACTATTGCAATAATAGTAAGATTTTTATAAGTTATAACCGTACCAGCTAGTTTACCTGATATTAATGAAAATGGAATTAAAAGCAAAGTAGGTATAGTAGCAATAAGCACAACCAAACTAAACGGTAATTTAGGATAGGCTTGAGATATATTTGCCAGCGCAGGAGAAGTAGTTCCCGTTGCCATTATCAAAAATCCAAAAGAGAGTATTGCAAATATCCATAATGACTTTTTTCCACTTACATTTTCCATTATTTCACCCCTTTTATTTTAATAATTATTCAAACCGTTTACACCAGGACTGTTACTTGTACTATTCTTTATTCGCAATATACACTTTATGATTCTAAAGCAGCTGCAACCATTGCTTTTACATTCTCTACTTTTGCATTTGCCGGTATGCAGCATCCTGCAGCCATAATAAACCCTTGTGATGCAAATCGATCAATCAATTTTCTGCTATACCCATATACTTCATCCGGTGTACCTAATGTTAAAAGTGAAGGTGAAACATCTCCCATAATGCACATATGTCCTTTAAGTACTTCTCCCGCTTTAAAAATATCTGTTGTACTGTCAGGATGGAAAATACATTTGCCTTTTGGAAGATCACATAAATAATCTAAAAAACGATTCCAACATAAATCCGAATGAAGATAAACATTTGCCCCTTCTTCTACCGCAACTTCAACACCTTTTTTTAAATATGGCCATGCAAATTTTTCAAAAGCTTTTTCTGATATAAAATCTCCTGCCATACGTGATCCTCCTGAAAATACTGCTAAAGGTTTATCAGCACGTATTGCTTTTCTTAAATCCTCATAACTTTCTTCAGCCATAACGTCCATTACAGCTATGACTTTATCAGGTATTCTTATCAAATCTTTAACAAAATTTTTTATTGAACGACCAGCAAACAAGGTCTCATAAGGAGCTCCTATCATAGCATTACCTATTATTGCTACAATACCTGCATCTTTATAACTCTGTACTATTTTAGGCTGTATTTTTATTATATCCTCCATTATCTTTAAAGGGTCTCCTAATCTATTTTTACAAAAATCTATATAAAACTTATTCCAACCTTTGTCAATTATAGTGTCATAATCATCTTCTGTCATAAATCCAACTTCATCAATTTGCCAAAGAGCATCCTCAGGTAATTCACGTCCAGGTAACTTAATATTTGAAAGGAAAAAAGCTCCTTTAGTTTGAGGAAAGCATCCATATCCCAGCGTACAATCAATATCACCAAATGACTTCATACCTTGAAGTAACAGTTCATTTCCGTATTCCATATTTGTCACAAGATCTGCTAGCTTTCCTCCTGCTGCTCTAACACAAAAAGAATCTGCATTTAAATTAATAGGTGTCCTGTCTGCTTTCTTCAGTGCTATAACTTTTTCAAGTCTTCCTAAATGCTCATTATATAGTTCTAGTCCATTTTTCATATAACTCCATACCCCCATTATTTATAGAATTAGTCTATTTATATTTATAATTATAATTGTCTAAAGCTTGCAAGTCATCCTACAAATGTTAAAAAGTAAGTTTACAAAACGTTACACTTTGTAATATACTTTATTATGAGGTGATTTCATATGAATATAGATATTAAAATTCTTTCATCTAAATTAGTAAACTACACTCACAAATTAATATTAAAAAATGAAAAATTTACAAAGATCACCTTAGTTAAATTACTCTTAAGTGAAACAAAATCCTTTTATCCAAATACTTTATACGTTGGAGACTCTTCAGATTTAACAAATCTTCAAACAGCAAGCTATCCAGTAAACCTTTTGTGTGTAAGTCATTATAAAGTCCCTGACCATTTTAAAAATTCAAATATTCTTTTAATTGATACTGATAAAAATAAATATATTCTTTTCAACGAAATACAGGACATTATCTTAGACCTTAAAAATGTAGATATATATATGGAAGAACTATTAAATGCACTCATACATGAAAAAGGTATTCAACATATTATAGATATTGGATTTAAACTTCTCGGAAATCCTATTATATTTAATGATACTAGCAGCAAAATTATAGCCAATTCCATATGTAACAAGTCTATTGGTCATTATTGGGATGAACATATAAAAAAAGGTTACTTTTCCAACGATGCCATGAAGTCTGCAAAATTTAGTAGAATATGGGAAAAAGTTGATAGGCAAAACTGTCCTGTTATGGTAAAAGGTATAGATGATAATAATATGATTATTGAGAAAGTTACAATTGATAATATTATCATAGGATATATATCAGTTACTGAAGCAGAAAGACCTTTTAAAGATAGAGATATTGAACTCGTTTCATTATTATGTGATGTAATCGAAACTCAAATGAGAAACGACAAATTCTACAAATACACTAAAGGTACCACTTATGAAAGCTTTCTAAAAGATTTGTTAGATAATGCTGTTACAGATAAGGAACTAGTGATGAATAAAGTAAGGTCTTTGAATTTTGATATTAGCTCAGGAGTTTATATACTTATTTTTGATATCAACCAGTATTCTCAAAAAAAAATACCATTAACATACTTGAGATATAAAATTTCTGGTATTATTCAAGAAAATAAATCACTTATATATAATAATCATATTGTTTTGCTCATTAACCATAATACAAAAATTAGCATTTTTGAAAATGAATTTGAAGTTCTTAAAAAATTTCTTAAAAAAAATAATCTATATGCGGGACTTAGTAACTGCATAACAGATTTTACGAATTTACAATATTATTATAAACAATCATTAAAGGCAATTGAACTTGGGGTTAGCCTTAATATTGACAAGGTATTTTATATATATGAAGATTATGTAGTATACGATTTACTAGATAATCTTTCTACTTACGAAAATATAGAGAGATTTTGTCACCCTTCTCTACATTTGCTAATTCAATATGATCGTAAAAATAACACCTGTTTAACTAAAAGTCTCTATGTATATTTGATGAATAATAGAAATCAATCAGTATCTGCAAACATACTACATATACATCGTGCATCAATGTTTTATCGTATTGATAAGATAAAACAGATTATGAAAATAGATCTTAACGATCCCAATATTATACATCATATATACTTATCCCTTCATATCCTTGAATTAATGCATAAAAATGAATTTATATTTGAAATAAATAAACAATAAAAATTTAACAGGTTCCCTATGTTTTAAACAGAGAACCTGCTGTCGATATTATTTGTATATATCATATCCAAACCATTTAGTTGATAGTTTAGACATAGTTCCATCCTTTTTAAGATCATCTAATGCCTTATTTAAAGCTTCTTCTAACTTTTTATCCTTCTTTTTTATACCTATTCCTATAGGTTCCTTTGTAAGTCTATCCTGCAAAATAACATAATTACTTTTATCTTTTGAAATATAATATCGTCCAACTTGAGCGTCACATACTACTGCATCAATTCTACCTATGTTAACCTCGTGGAAAGCTTCTGTTATCTTGTCATATTTTTTAATTTCTTTTATTCCACTTACTTTCGCAGCAGCCTGCTCCCCTGTAGCCCCAAGTTGTACGCCTACTACCTTACCTTTTAAATCATTTTTAGTTTTTATAGAACTATTTCCAGCTTTAGTTATTATTATTTGTCCACCATCAATATAAGGTCCTACAAAATCTATTTTCTTTTTTCTCTCGTCAGTTATGCTCATAGAAGCTAGTATAACATCAAATTTTCCTGACTGAAGTGCTAAAACTATACCATTAAAATCTGTGACTACTATATTTAACTTTACCCCTAATTTTTGAGCAAGTGCATTGCCTAAATCTATATCAAACCCGGACAATTTATTCTTGTTATCTCTAAATTCCATAGGTGGATAGGAATCATCTAATCCTATAGTTAATTTGCCTGCATCCTTAACTCTATTAAGGGAATTATCCTGTTCTCCTGCATTACTACCACATCCTGTAAAAAGTGTAAACACCATAATTGCACTTAACATTATCATACCTATTTTTTTCATATTTTTTGCCCCCTCATTTTTTATAATTATACATTTAATATTATAATTATGCAATAGTAATATTAAAAAATTCGGAAATAAAAAATATGTATTTCACAATTTAATATATTTTCTTAGGAATAAATGCTATACTGTATTTCATAGGTATATTATTTTTTAGCAAAGGTTTCTTTTTAGTTATTTGATTTATCTCTTCTAAAGTTTTTGCAGTAAATACAATCTTTCCGCCCCTTTTACTGTTATAAATGCCACCGCCTATTAGATATTTATTTGAATTTATATTGAAATTATTTACTTTAGTCTTCTTATATAATTCTTCAGATTTATCTCCCTTATAATTTATACTTACAAATATATTATAATTACTCATTTTACCTCCTAAGATTGATATTTATTAATTTGTACTAAAAATTGCAATCATTATGTTGTCTTAAAATTATTATACCGAACATATGTTTGCATGTCAAATATTATTTACTATAATTATATTTTATATTTCAAATTTAATGCCTAGAATACAAAGCTTAGACTCATTAAAAAATTTTTTAGAATAATAAAATTTGTCAAAATATTTCCTTGAACGAGTTAATTTAAAGACCAGACTCGTTATATTAACATAAAATTAAAAAATTATTATCAAAATTACTTGTTTTTATATAAAATACTACTTGAATTTTGGGTAAAATACTTTCTATAATATATAATATAATGACAATAAATTTAAGGAGAGATCAGATGTCTTTTATCAAAGAATTTTTTTCAAAAGAATCCACAAAACGAGTACTTTTTTTTACTTGCTTAATATTAGTGGTCTATTGGTCTAAATCTATAATTGATTTATTCCTGTTAACCTTTCTATTTTCCTATATAATGAATAGTCTTCAGAATTTTCTGTTGAAACACATTAAAAACGTTACTGCAACAAAAGAAAAAATTACAACAATTATTTTATATTCGCTGTTGTTTTTACTTATTGTATTGTTAGTTGTAAATTATATTCCTCAACTAATAAATCAAACAAAATATATGATAAATCATGCTTCACAATTTCAAATGCATCCTGCTAGTACTAATTCGCGTTTAGATATATTACAAAAATATTTAGTCACTATGATAGGACAAATAGATATAAAAAGTTACTTGAAATCTGGTTTCGATATATCCCTTCAACTGGCAACAAACGTAGGGAAATGGAGTGTAAACATATTTATTTCTATAATGTTAAGTTTATTTTTCATACTTGGAAAACATAATATTATTGATTTCTTGAAAAAATTCAAAGACAGCAAAGTATCAGGATTATATGACTACTTGTGTTTTTTCGGTAAAAACTTTTTAAATTCTTTTGGAAAGGTAATGCAAGCTCAGATTATTATAGCATTTTTTAATACCATTATATCTGTTATAATGCTTTCCATTATGAACTTTCCACAATTAGTTACACTTGGATTTATGATATTTGTACTCAGCTTAATTCCTGTAGCAGGAGTTATAATATCACTTATCCCTCTTTCTATGATTGCCTTCAGTATAGGTGGATTTACAAAAGTTATATACGTACTAATTATGGTTGCCATAATTCATATTATTGAAAGTTATGTTTTAAATCCGAAATTAATGTCTTCAAAAGTAAAACTTCCTATATTCTTTACGTTTATAATACTTATAGTTTCAGAACATATAATGGGTGCCTGGGGATTTCTTATAGGTATTCCGCTTTTTATGTTCATACTTGATCTTTTAGATGTAAAAATTCACGATTAATAAAATGTAGCTTGAAAGTAAAAAATAAACTTATACTTCAGATATTTTTATAAACACAAACTCGTTAAATATTTTGATAAGTCTAAGCATAAAATTTATATACAAAATATTTAAATGTTATTGTTTATTGCAAAAATATTCTTACGTATAAGTTTATTTTTAGTTAAAATCCATATTTAAAATTTATAATTTGAAACTTATTGAATCAAAGTTTAAATAATATCACATCTTAGATTTTCTTCAGTTCTAACGGAATAAAATAATTCATAACTATTAATTAACTAAAGTTATGCTATCTCCATCAGATATCCATCCTTCTTCAATAACTCTTGTAAATATACCTTCTCTTGGCATAATACAATCTCCTACCTGCTGTCGTATAGCACATCCTTTATGACATTCCTTACCTATCTGTGTTACTTCCATAAGTACTTCACCTATTTTAAGTCTGGTGCCTACAGGAAGTTCATACAGCACAATGCCTTCTGTAGTAAGATTTTCTGCAAATTTACCGCTAGATAAATTTTCTACTCCCTGTGCTGTCATTTTATCTATACTTTCTTGCGCAAGTAAACTAACTTGCCTATGCCATTTTCCTGCATGAGCATCATTTTCAAGACCATTATCTTTCTTAAAAAATCCTCTGCCTATAGGTTTTTTTATTTCACCTTTTTTTTCACTTATGTTTACTGAAATGACTTTAGCCATAGTTTTCCTCCTAACTATAAAAGTGATTAAAATTTCCTCTTAAATATACCAGATTTCCCTCCACTTTTTTCAAGAAGCATAATATCAGATATTATCATTCCCCTATCAACAGCCTTGCACATATCGTATATAGTTAGAGCTGCTGTACTAACTGCCGTTAATGCCTCCATCTCTACTCCTGTCTTTCCCACAATTTTCGTAGAAGCTTCAATGTCAACTTTATTTTTTTCAAAGTCCAATACAAACTTTATGTCACATCCAGATATATTTAATGGATGACACATGGGAATTAAACTTGAAGTATTTTTTGCAGCCATTATTCCTGCTACCTGGGCTACAGAAAGCACATCTCCCTTTTTGGCCTTTCCCTGTGCAATGATATCTAGAGTCTCCCTTTTCATGTATATGGAAGCTGCAGCAACTGCTTTTCTTTCAGTATTACCTTTTTCACTTACATCTACCATTTTAGCTCTACCCTGATCGTTTATATGAGTAAGTTCCATAAATCTGTCCTCCTTTGTTTAAAGTTATCTAGCACATTCAGAATCCCAACCCATGAGTATATCAATTCCATGCGGAAGTGCCGGCAATATAAACTCAAGATTTTCTACAGCACCCTTTGGACTTCCTGGAAGATTTACAATTAAAGTTTTCTTTCTTATTCCACTAACTGCCCTAGACAACATTGCCTTTGGAGTTACACTTAATGATTTCATTCTCATTGCCTCAGCAATTCCTGGCACATTTTTATCTATAACTTCTAAAGTCGCCTCTGGTGTTACATCTCTCACAGAAAAACCAGTTCCTCCATTAGTAAGAATTAAATTTAATTTCAAGTCATCACATATATAACACAATTGTTTTTTTATCTCTTCTATTTCATCTGGTATAACTTTATAATACTCAACCTTATATTGGGACTTATCTAACATATTTTCTATAGCAGGCCCCGTTTTATCTTCTCGCTTACCCTGAGATCCCTTGTCACTCATTGTAATTATAGCCGTATTTATCATATGCTAACCTTTATTAAAAGGTTTTCAACTCCTTTCATTTAAAAACTGCACCAGGCAGTTTTTAATATATTTTACTTTTTAACTTCATCATATTCTACATCTATAACTTTTTTATTAGAGAAATTAAATGGGTCCTCTTTATCGTCAACCATATTATTCATATTTTCCATTTTAGATGAAGTATTTTTCTTACTTTTAAAATATTTTTTTATTTTTACAAATGCAAATAATACAGTTCCAGCTACCACAACAAAAGGTACTATTCTTACCAAAATAAAAGCTACCACTAATACCAACAATACTTTCCAAATCACCGGAAAACTTTTATTTACAAAATCCATATTATTTCCTCTCTTCCTTCACTTATTAGTATAACTCAATTATAGCATATAATTTAAAATAGTAAAAAATAATTTAAATAAATTATTTTTTACTATTTCCTTCGAATGTTTTTTATTTTATAAACTAATTCCTTCAAGTCAACATATACCAAAACCACTAAACTTATAGGTATAATAAATATAAATATAGTAAAAACAAACTGTAATATACTTTTAGTTATCATATATCATTTTTCGCTTTAAATTATATATCTATAAATACTATGCTTAAAGTTCGTTTCATATACTAAAAAATTTAACTAATTTGTTTTCTGCTGATCAAAGGTTTTTATTAAATTATGATTTTGAAGCTCATCACAGTATTCTAATTCCTTAGTATACTCTTCTTTTTCCTTTTTAAGTGCATCCGTTTCTGAAATTTTATTTCCTGTTGCTAAATCATAATAAGTATTTGTCCAAGACACATATAAATTTTTTCCATCTATAAAGGAACCATTTCTAAAAACAACTTTTTCACTGTCCCCATTTAACATATCCTTACCAAACATATAGTTTTTAGGTAAATTATATAGATTTGCTAAAGTAGGATATAGATCCATCTGGCAAGTATACTTGTGATTAACTCCTGCATACTTGTCTCCTGGAAAATGGATCAATAAAGGTACTTTTTGATATTTAAACCAAGCATAATCATCATTTCTACTTTCATTTTCAAAACTAAAAAGCTGATTTATATTATCCTTTGGTATAGCAAAATGATCTCCATATAGCGCCACAATAGAATTTTTCATCATTCCTTCTTCTTCCATCTTATCTAAAAACTCTCCAAGCTGTGCATCTGTATAATGTATTGCTTGTAAGTAGTTTCCAAGAAGAGTACCTTTATATTGACCTACATCAAAACTTCCATACTTGTCCACGGCCTCATAAGGATAGTGACTTGTTAATGTAACTAAGAAAGAATAATAGGGCTGTTTAAAAGTCTTCATCTTTTCAAGAGACTGATTTAAAAACGACTTATCACTAATTCCAAGTCCTATCTGTTCACTTGCATCAAAGCTGTGTTCTCCAAAAAAGTCATCAAAATCCTGAGCTTTGTTCATAACATTTCTATTCCAGAATCCTTCAGTATTACCATGAAGTGCTGCAGTATAATAATTTTTATCTTTTAGTTCACTTGCTATAGAATCATATTTATTTCCACTATAGGTATAGTAAGCTGCTCCTGACTGTGCAGGATACAGTGAATTATTTGACATAAGTTCTGCATCAGAGGTGTTCCCCCCTGCAACTTGATAATAGTAGTTATCAAAATACATACACTTATTTACCCATCTATTTAAATTTGGTGTTATCTCCTGTCCATTTATTTTTTGATTTATAACAAACCCCTGAAGTGCTTCTACCTGAATTACTATTAAATTTTTACCTTCAGCCAAACCTTTAAAATTAGTTTCTCCTGTGGTATTATTATTATTTTGTAAAAAAGTTTTTATCTTATTTTCTTCATCCGTAGATAGTTTTTTTGAGTTTTTAAGGCTCGTGCTTATATAGTTATATGAATCTACTATATGGAAGTTTACATTTCCTATCATCGTAGTTAAATATATTCTGTTGCTCATGGCAGTTAAGAGTGTAGGTTGTTCTTTAGATACCCTATAAAATGTTTTTGCATTGATACCTACTCCTACTGCCAAAATCACTATAAAACTCACCAGCCTTCTTCTCATAGGAACTATACCGAACTCTGCTTTTTTATACTTCCTTTTTAAAGGAACTAAAATAAGTATATCTACCAGATACCACAAGTCTTTAACACTAGCTACACTAGTTACACTTGCAGATACACCTTTTAACAGTTTAGCATTTTTTATAGCTGCTACTGTAGTAATGTCTTTAAAATACCTATAGTACATTAAATCTGCTATAAGTATTAAACTTATTATTATATCTACTGTATATAAAAAACTTATTCTGCTCTTTTTTTTAAGAAGCAGTGAAAAACTTATCAATATCAATATAGAAGCAGCTATTGCAAGTCTTACAGATACTGGTACAAAGCTGGATGATATATCTTTTTCATAAGATATTAATTTCCAAAAAATTATAATAAAAAATAAAATTATATCTGAATTATCAAATAGTAAACTAACCACAAGATTAAATAATCTGCTATTTCTTATATCCACTGCAAAGTTATATAATTTACTATTTTTTATATCCGTAATCTTCATTTCTTCTCCTTTTTATAACCGAGTATTTTAATTTATAAAAAGAATTTTACAATATATAAGTGACACTTGCATGGCAAGTATGTTAACAAATTATTAATAAATCGTTAACATACTTAAGCTTTACATACAACAAAATAAAATTTTATACCATTGTCTGTGTTTTTAACACCATATTTATATCCATGAAGTATCAATATATTCTTCACTATAGCAAGACCTATACCCGTACCGCCTAACTTTCTATTTCTTGATTTGTCTAGTTTATAGAAGTTATCCCAAATTTTCCCTAATTCCTCTTCTGGTATACCCTTACCTGTATTTTCTACAGACACAATAGTTTTATTAGGTTCTTCTTCAATAGCAAAAGTTATAATTCCTCCTTCATAAGTGTTTTTTATAGCATTAGTTGTAAAATTGGTTATTACTTGCTCCATTTTGTCCCAATCTGCACAGATTTTAGTTTTTGCTATAATATTACAATTTATGCTTATACCCTTATCCTTTATGACTTTATAAAATCTTTTTATTACAGATTCTATAAGATCATCTATAAAGAACTCCTCTTTAGAAAGTTTCATGGTCCCAGATTCAAGATGTGATAAATTTAACATATCTGATACTAAATTTGCCATCTTATTACTCTCATCTATTATGATATCAATATACTGGTCTCTTTCATTTTCTTTAAATATTCCATCTTTTAACCCTTCTGCATATCCTCCTATTAGATTTATTGGAGTTTTAAGTTCATGGGAAACCGCAGCTATAAATTCCTTTCTAGCCTTATCTATATTTCTTTCTTTTTTTATATCCTTTTCCAGTTTCTCATTAGCTGCATTAACTGAAGTTAGTGCTTTATCTAAATTGTATGATAAGAAGTTTAAAGTACTTGCCAAATTTCCTATTTCATCTTTATTTTTAATATTGCACTTTTCAGAGAAATCAAGTGCTGCCATTTTCTTTGCTGTGTCATTTAATTTTACTAAGGGCTTTGAAACCATATTAGTATACATTAAACATAATATCAAAATTAAAACTATGGCACCTATATAAAAATAAAAGTAAAATTCCTTTATTACTGAAGATGCTTCATTTACAGGCTGCAAGGATGTAATTGAAAATATTATCTCCATATTTTTTTTATTAGGTACAACTGTTAATATATTTTTTGTACCATTAATTTTTTTTTCGGTAATTACAGTTACAGACCTATTATCTCTTTTTACTTGCTCTAATAAATCAGAATTCATAGTCCAATCTACTATAATATCATTTATAGCTTTTATTCTAACTTTATCATAACTTTGGTCTTCCGGTCTTGTTATAAATTTTATTTTTCCACTTCTATCCATTATAACTATTTTAGCGTTATTATCCTGTTCAAATCTTCTAATTAAATTAGCTATCTTATCTTCATCATTTGTCTTATTATAAAGCGTTCTAAACTTTTCAACCTGATTTAGCATATTGCTTTCTTTTTTGTTTATATAAAACCTGCCAAAAAATAGCATCTGAAATGTTAATGTACTGCTTATAAAAATTATAAACACCAGAGCCGTTATTACAAACAATTTCCATGTTATATTTTTTCTTATTCTGGTAACAAGTTTGCTTTCACTTATGATATGGCTTATTTTCATTGCTTTTTTACCTCAAATTTATAACCTACTCCTCTAACGGTGGCTATTAAATAGGATTTAACTCCTAGTTTTTCTCTGAGTCTCTTAACATGGGTATCTACTGTTCTAAGGTCTCCATAGTAGTCTATTCCCCAAATTGCATCTAAAATTTTTTCTCTACTTAAAACTATATCCTTATTTTTTATTAAATAGCAAAGTAATTCAAATTCCTTTGGAGAAAGATATACATTCTCATTATCTACTTTAACCTCATGACCTTCCTTATTTATGTAGAGTCCGTCATAACTATTCTGCTTATTTTGATTTTCTTCCTCAGAATATGTTCTTTTCAAAAGTGCCTTTATTTTGGCTACCAATACTTTTGGACTCACTGGCTTAGTTACATAACTATCCGTCCCAAGTTGAAATCCTAAAAGCTGCTCCTCATCCTCAGCTCTAGCTGTAAGCATAATTATAGGCACATTGGAAATCTTTCTAAGTTCTTTACATGCCGTCCATCCATCCATTACAGGCATCATTATATCCAGCACTACTAAATCAACATGATTTTCTTTAAATTTTTCTAGTGCTTCCTGACCATTTCCTGCTGGAATCATATTCAATCCTTCACTTTTTAAATAGGCTTCTATGAGAAACCTCATTCTTTCTTCATCATCTACCATTAAAATAGTCTTGCTCATTTAAATATCTCCTAAAATATATTATTTTTTAATTAACTCAACTTTCAACTCAAAAACTTACATACATAATTATAATATAATTCTATATTATAATTTACACAACAATATATTTAAAGAAGTTTAGAAGTTTTCTAACTTAAAAATCAACTTATACGCAGGCATATTTTTACAACAATGAAGCTCATTTAAATATTTTGTAAATAAAGCTTAGTAAAAAATATACAGAGTATAAGTTGATTTTTCGTTTAGAAACTCTATAAATCCAATTTATTTTCTATAAGATATGCTGTAGCATAGAATAATCCTACAAGTATTGCTATAGACATAAAAATTGATGCTATATTAATGTCAACTCCAGATGTTGTAATATTAACAGGAGTATGAGAAGCCATATTAAAGTTTAACACATTCAATTTAAAGCTTTGAGGAAATATGCCAGAAATGGATTCATCTATTTTTCCCTGAGTTATACATAAAATTACAAATATTATAAAAGACCCAAGTTTTCCAAATCTTCTATTCTTTATTGCCACTTTACTTAAAGTTATGGAAATATATACAGTAAGCAAAAAGGTAATGTATATAATCAAAACTACTATAATTGAAAATAATACAAATTTAACATTTACAATTCTTATTAGTTCTAAAAAAGTCACTTTTATATCAATTACCCCACCTTGAACAACTTTAAATATTTGAATCCACATAGCCGTAAAAATAAATATAACAAATTGTACTATAACCATTTGTATAAGAGCTGTGACAATTTTATTCATCAATATATTTTTTCCACTCTTAGGAAGGGTAAAAAGTAAAATAGAAGTATCCTCATGTATATCCCTGCTAAATAATTTTACATTCCATATGACAACTATAATTTCTGCTGCAAATCCTATGGCCATATTTAAGGCTAATATTGATGCTGAATTCCAAACATTTACTCTAGTAAACAATGCTACATTTAAGATTACTATAGCAGATATCATAATCAAAAAATCTTTAAAATATCCTTGAAGGTCATATTTTACTAACTTAAACATTACTTAAATACCTCCCTGTATATTTCATCTATTGACATTTTTTTCTCATTTCTAAGTTCTTCTGCATTTCCAAAGAGTACTATTTTTCCTTCAGATATAAAAGCCACATCGTCAAACAATCTCTCAATATCGCTAACAAGATGTGTGGTTATAAGCACAGAACTGTTTTCCGTATAATTTTCAAGTATTGCATCTAGTATTTTCTCTCTAGTTGTAGGATCGACTCCACCTAAAGGTTCATCTAGTATATAAAGTTTTGCCTTTCTTGAAAGTACTAAACTTAAATATAATTTCTCGCTCATTCCCTTTGATAAAGTCTTAACTTTACTATCTGGATCCAAATTCATAAACTTTAACATGTCCTGAGCTTTATCTTCATCGAAATCTGCGTACATATCTTTAAAAAAGTTAACTGCATCTTCTATCCTCATCCATTTAAAAAGATAATCCTTATCTGGCAAATAGGATACTTCAGCTTTTGTCTTTGTACCAGGCTTATTCCCATTTATAAGTATTTCGCCTGAACTCTGCCTTAATATTCCTGCTGCAATCTTCAAAAAAGTAGTTTTGCCACTTCCATTAGGACCTAACAATCCTGTTATTTTTCCTTTTTGGATTTCTAAATTAAGCCCATCTAAAGCTTGTTTTCTAAAATAAATCTTTTTTAAATCTGTGCTCTTAAGCAGCGGTTCCATATCTATTTACCCTCCTGTACTTTTTCTTCTACAATTTTTATTATCTCATCTGAAGAAAATCCTAATTCCTTCATTCCTATTATAAAACTATATATAATATTCTGAGCCATTTCTTCTTTTAATTTTTCTACCATAGATATATCCTCCTTTATAAAAGTACCCGTTCCTCTTTGCTTATAAGCAATATCATTTCTCTCTAATTCTTGATAAGCTCTTTGAATAGTATTGGGATTTACTTTAAGTTTTGAGGACATTTCTCTTACAGAAAGCAGTTTATCTCCTGGTTTCAATTCTTCTTTTACTATTTTTCTCTTTACAATATCTATTATCTGCATATATATTGGTATATTGGAATCAAATTCAACATCCATTTTATCACCTCCACAAGTAGCTTATCTAGTGTGCTGATATAATAATACACTAGTCTAGTAATAAAGTCAACATACCTATTTAAATAACTAAAATAATCCCTAAATTTTTTGCATTGATACAAATACTTTAGGGATGCTTTTTAATCTAATATTTAATTTTTTAAAAGGTAAACTTCCATAGCAGTATTTATATAAAGAGAATATCATCATTAACCATATATGATATAGACCCTAATTTATGCTTAGGAAATACAATTGATTTTATTCTTATACCATCTACGTCTACTACATCACCATCTTTAAGTTTTTTGTATTTTTCATTTTCCTCACTTTTACAAGAAAACATACTCTTTCCTGATTTTCTTAAAGAAGTTTCAGCAGAAAAATAGATATCAGCATTTTTAAATAATTTAATACATCCTGCATGATAAAAATTAGGATAAGTTAAAAATACATGAGATACAGATTTAGGCTCAATATTTATTTTCTTTAATTCCCGATTTACAAGGGAAGGTATAAATCCTGTATCAAAACATATGGTTGTTTTGAAATCAGAATATATAAAAAAATTAGAAATGAGTGATCTTACCACATATATATTACCAGTTATCTGTTGAGTTTTACTTAATTTAAACAACATACATCTTTCCCCACTTCCATGTATATCTTTCTTTTAAATAGTAAAATATATTCTTTTTATATCATTTCCCTATTTTATTAGTTTATACACTCCTATGATCTAGCATAAATTAAGATATTAGGTTAAAAATATAATGAAGACATACAACACTTAAAATATTTTTAATTGGGAGGTATATAAATTGAAAAAATTATTATATATAACTGCAAATACAAAACCAGAATCTTTGTCTGTCAGCAAAACTGTTGGTAGAAACTTTGTAAAAGAATTCTTATCGAAAAATGCAGATTATATGGTAGAAGAACTGGATCTATACAATGAAAATATTCCTGAAATAAACCATAGGATATTTAAAGGCAGGGCCGAATTAGTTTCAGGAAATGATTACAATGCCCTATCAGATGAAGATAAAAGAATAGTAGACAGAATAAATGAACTATGCAATCAATTTTTAAGTGCAGATACTTATGTTATTGCAGCTCCTATGTGGAGTGTAAGTTATCCAGCAAGGCTTAAATCCTATTTAGATTGTATTATAATAAATAACAGATTAATTAAAATTTCTGAGGAAGACATAAAAGGCCTTTTAGATGATAAAAAGAGGAATATGGTCTATATTCAATCTTCAGCAGCAGTATATCCTAAAATATTTAATTCCAAGTTTAATCATGCCATCGATTATTTTAGAGATGTATTTAAATTCTTAGGAGTGAATAAATTTGACTATATACTGGTAGAAGGCACAGAAGACTCTTCTGTAGGTAAATCAAAAGCCATAGGAAATGTCCAAAACAATATAAAAAGTGTAGTAAATAAATTCACTGAAAATATTCCTTTAATGGATAGAATGTAACCAGATTTCTAATGGGCTGATGTGCTAATTAATTAGTACATCAGCCCATTTAACACATATACATGTTTTTAAACAGTTGACTATTTATAATTAAGAAAAACGTATTGACTATTTCCGTTTACAGATGTAATATTAAATTACGAATTACACGTGTAAACAGAAATGAAAGGAGCATATATCCATGAACGAAATATCAAGCATTTCAGATGCAGAACTTACTATTATGAAGATAATATGGAAAAGTCCCAATATAACTGCAAATAAAATTATAGAACAACTATCAGATAAAACTAAGTGGAAACCTAACACCGTAAAGACATTAATAAATAGATTATTAAAAAAAAATGTAATTGGCTTTAACAAGGAGGGTAAAGAATATTACTATTATGCTGTAGTTCAGGAAGAAAATTATATAAATGCAGAAAGCAATTCTTTTTTAAATAAAATATTCAATGGCTCTGTCATCTCAATGGTATTAAACTTTGTTGAGAACAAAAAATTATCTGAAAGTGAAATTAAAGAACTGAAAGATATTTTAAATAAAAAGCATGAGTAAGAGGTGCTTATATGTCAACTTTAATAAAAACCATCTTTATGGCATCACTTAATGGAAGCGTGCTAGTTATACTAATACTTTTAATAAAGATGCTATTAAAGAAAAAATTAAAAGCTGAATTTCATTATTTCATATGGTTTCTTTTAATAATAAAACTCATTATGCCCTATGGGCCCGAAAGTAATTTGAGCATATTTAACATATTTAGTGCTGTAACTGAGAAGGAAGAAACTATTTCCAGTAAATATTATTTAAAAACAAGTAATATATCTAAAAATAAACTTAAAGATTCCAATGTTCCTGGTAATTTAAGCAAAAATAAAAATATAGAGAGTTTAAATAAAAAAATAAATTATAAAAGCATACTGTTTTTTATATGGCTAATGGGAATAGTATTTTTTATAGCTAATACATTATATGAAATTAGAAAAATTCAACTTATAAAGAAAAACGCAATAAGTAATAAAGATTCTAATTTCAATAATATATTGAACAGCTGCCTAAATATAATGAATATAAATAAAAGTGTATCTTTAATGTACCCATATAAATCAATCAATCCATGCTTATGCGGATTAATTAAACCTACAATATTTATTCCACAAAATATTATAAAAAATATTTCAGAAGATGAATTTAAACATATTATAATACATGAACTCTGCCATTTAAAGAGAAAAGATTTACTTATTAACTGGATTATAATAATCTTAAACACTGTTTACTGGTTCAATCCAATAATACGATATGGTTTTTATAAAATGAAACAGGATTGTGAAACATCCTGTGATGCTTATGCCCTTAGGTATTTAGGCATAGATAGAAATATAAATTATGGAAACACAATTATAAAAATACTGCAGTTAGAGAATAACTCACCTTCGTTAATTACTTCAGCTCCTATGGCTGTAAATAATTCCGAAATCAAAAGGAGAATTACTATGATATCAAAACATAAAAAGAGTTCTTTAAAAAATATAATATGTGGAATTTTAGTTATCACTGCTATTACCACAGTAGGATTAACAAGTGGTATTTCTAAGGCAAAACCAAATAGTAATAACTACAATTCCAAACCTTACTATGAAAGCATTATGAATTACTTAATAAATTCTATGAAAGGCCATGGCTCCGTGTACAATATGAATTCTAGTGAAAATAATAATTTTGCAAGCAATAACTCACTAAATTTTAACAGTACAGATGAATTTCAATTTGAAGAATTGGATTTTAATGGCTTTCAAAAATATTGGAGTTCTAATTTTCAAAATAATATATTCGCAGCTGATTTTGATTTCTTTAATGGGATAGAATCGTATAAAATAACCTCTCATAAAACTAGCTATAGTATAAAAATAAATACAGATATAAAAAGTGGAAATGTATCCATAAAAATTTATAATGATAAAAAAGTATTATTTGAAAAGATAAACCCAACAAACAAAACCTTAACAATTTCAAAGGAAGATGCTAAAAATATTAAGCTTGACTGCATAGGAATAAAGGCTAAAGGTAATATTACACTTGAACTAAACTAACAGCATCAATAAATCATATTACTTAGTAAGAGAAGCTGCTGTATAATAAATATTTATTCACTATACAGCAGCTTCTCTAATAATTCACATGAACTAGCCAAAACTTTATATTTTTATCACTCCATCCAAGGTCCCAAGGTACTCTATTTCTATCTGTATTATGACAGCTTACAAGAGAATATCCTTTAGAATCCGCACCTGTTACTACTGAAATATGAGTTATATCTCCTTTCTTTTCATAGGCTACAAAATCTCCAGGCAAAAGTTTATAAGAAGCTTTATATACTTTTTCATAACTTCCATGGGCTACTAGTGAAGCTCTTCCGCTGTATATCATATAGCTCTTAAATCCATCTGCATTTAACCAAGATCTAGTGGCTCCAGAACCATCATAACTCCAGCCAGAATTTTTTCTAAACTTACCTCCTTCATGAAGTATTTGCGATGCAAAATTTGCACAATCTCCTCCCCGTGAATTATAATTTCTATACTTTCTATTGTAGCTATACCCATACTCTTTATCCGACGCTATTCCACAGTACCTATCTGCATATTTTACTGCTCCTTTTCTTCTA
This sequence comes from Clostridium sp. AWRP, assembly GCF_004006395.2. NCBI lineage: Bacteria > Bacillati > Bacillota > Clostridia > Eubacteriales > Clostridiaceae > Clostridium > Clostridium sp. AWRP. The sequence goes on from NZ_CP029758.2 coordinate 2,856,519, forward strand.
TTGTTCATATTAGAAAAATCTCTTGATTGTTGAGATTTTATATATTGATTTATAGCGTCAACTTTTAAATTTCCTAAATTTAGAGAATCAGCAAAAGGATCTTTATACCACTCCTTACTTATTACCCAATTGTTCCCTTTTTTTGAAATATTCAAAACATGAGAAGTACCAATTTTACAGCTATTAACTTTTATTGGATCATCTTCATATATATAACTATATTTTGTGGAACATATTAAGTTTACAGAATACTTATCATCCTTACCTCTAATTCTATTGATCATTACCTCTGGCATAATTTCAGTAAACTTTACTCCCTGCTTTTCCCCCCAATTTTTAAGATATTTCATCTTCTGTTCTTCGTGCTCATAAGCCCATTTCCCATATTTTGTACTTCTATCATAATTATCTTCTATTAATTTTAAATCTCCATTTAATATAGCTCTATTCCTGTTTTGGAATATATCTTGTATAGAATTTGCAACCTCTTCTTTTGTACTAATTTCTTCACCTTTAGGCCTACAAAACGGGCATATCAGAAATATGAACAAAGTGATAACCATGATTTGGAGAAATCTTTTTTTTAGAGAAATTTTCATAACCATACTCCTCATATAATTAATTTACTAACTACGTAGAATTATCATATACTTTGCATAGTTATTATTCCCAATTAGAATAATAATCACTCTGTGAATTTCACCCAAGGTTTCATATTTATTACTACTTTAATTTTTCATCTATCTTTTGAATATATCCATTTACCAATTTATTATTGTGGGGTGCCTGTGAATACCAAAATTTACTGTCACTATTTTTTTGTCCAAAATATCTTGATTTTAAAATTATTTCTGGCCTGTATTCAAAATGCAGAATGTCAAAATGACTCCACTTTCCACCCCATACAAAGCCATTTTTTTCAAATGCATCTACAATTTCTTTTGGGTATTCCTGTATTCTCTTATCTCCTTCTTCTTTAGTCACCCATTTCCAATAATCTCTCCTATCTCTAGCAAGATCAATAGCTATTCCAAAAGAATGTGGGCTTAGTAAGCTAGTTCCCGAAATACATCTGTAATTAAATGTACCACTACTAGGAAATAATGCCCTGGAAACCTTTGGATTTGTCTGAGAAATAGGCAACAACTCTTTTACTGCATTTTCAAGAGATTTAGAGGCATTATTATTGCCATTAAATTGAAATCTCCTATATCCTAGATTAGCCATTTTAAGATTAGATTCTATAGACTTTCTATCACAGCCATAAACTTCTTTTAAAAGTGGATATGTCCTAATTCTTCCAGGATCAAAATTCTTTTCCATTACTCCATTTATAGTGCCTATTGGATAGGACTGTTCCATCATGTCCTGTAGATCCGTATCATACATTTTTTGTTGGAAACTTTTGCTGCTCTTATCATCATATAAAATTTTTTTACCGGACTTTGTAAGTACATATACCTTTCCATCATTGCCTTTTTCCAAATCTGTAATATATTCTGGGTAGGCCATCATAAGACACAAAATATCCTGTTTCATTGTGGTATAATAATCATCTGTCAATGCCTTTACAGGGCTTACACATACGCAAATCAATAATAGTGCTTCTATAATTATCTTCTTTTTCATAATATAGGCTCCTTATAAATAAGTAAGTAGATTCACACCAAATCGAAGATTTGGGTTCTAATTTGGGTAACTCCTTCTCCTTATCAGTCGAATGAGTAAGTGATTCACACCAAATCGAAGATTTGGGTTCTCTACTTATATTATGTTGCTCATGGATTTATATTATGCATTCGTATAGAGGCTGTAAAAAATAGGCTGACAAACTTCTAACAGTAAGAAATTTTATAGCATGATTTTACTGCGTTGACAGAACTAAACTATCACTGTACTATACTTATTATAGAGTTTATGCACATAAATATATTTTAAGGAGGATATTTTATGCAATACAGGAAATTTTGTAAAGATGGTTTTAAAGTATCTACTTTAGGTTTTGGATGCATGAGACTTCCAATAATGAACAACGATTCTTCAAAAATTAATGAAAAAGAAGCACTAAAAATCATAAGACATGCAATTGATAATGGTGTAAATTATCTAGATACAGCATATCCTTACCACGGCGGAAATAGTGAAATTTTAGTAGGTAAAGTACTTAAAGATGGTTACAGAGAAAAAGTTAGAATTGCAACTAAAATGCCTGTATGGCTAGTAGAAAAATATGAAGATTTTGATAAATATTTGAATGAACAATTAAAAAGGCTTGGCATAGACTGTATTGATTATTACCTTCTCCATGCCATGACCAAAGACAGAATGGATAAGCTGGAAAACCTGGGTGTTTTTAAGTTTTTAAATAAAGCCCTAGAGGACGGTAAAATCAATCACGTAGGCTTTTCTTTTCATGATAATTTAATGGCTTTCAAACACATAATAAATCTATTTCCCTGGGAATTTTGCCAGATCCAATTTAATTATTTAGATGAGGATTACCAGGCAGGTATAGATGGACTAGAATATGCAGCCGATAAAGGTCTATCAGTAGTTGTAATGGAACCTTTAAAAGGTGGACTTTTATCTGGTAATCTTCCAGAAGATATAAACAACATATTCAATAAATCAAAAGTAAAAAAAAGTCCGGTTGACTGGGCTTTAAGCTGGGTACTAAATCATCCTGAAGTATCAGTATTACTAAGTGGAATGAATTCTTTAGAACAAGTAAATGAAAATATATCTATAGCATCAAAAACTTTTCCTAATTCAATTTCTGAGGAAGACATGGATTTAATAGAACAAGCAAAAGAAAAATTCAATGCCCTTATGAAAATAAAATGCACCCGCTGTGGGTACTGTTCCCCTTGCAAGGTAGATTTAGATATTCCAAATATTTTTTCTATGTATAATAATTACTTTATGTATAAAAGTAAAGAATCTATATTTAATAAGTATAATAATATGCCAAAAAAATCAAAGGCATCTTCCTGCATACACTGCGGAAAATGTGAAGATAACTGCCCGCAGCATCTTCCAATCAGGGTACTTTTAAGGCAAGTTAAGTCTACCTTCGAAGAGAACTAATGCTGACAAATTTCATTACCATATATGAATTCTAAACAAAGAATCAACTTATACTACGGATATTTTTTACAACCTTCAGTTCATTAAATATTTTGATAAGTCTAAGTAAAAAATTCTAAAAAAGCTAAGAACTTTTGAAAACTCATACCTCAGACAATTCAAAAGCTCTAAGTTTTTACGAATTTTTTACTAAGGCTTATATGCAAAATATTTAAAAGAACTTCATTATTGTAAAAATATGACTGCGTATAAGTTGATTCTTAAGTTAGAATATCCATATGTAGAATTTCTAATTGAGACTTAAACTTATACATGAAATATAATGACAAAATTGAAATCATACTTAAAAACTTTTATAAATAAGTCTTAGCTTGGTATTTTAGAAAACCTTAGGGACTTAGATATGTCTGAGGTACGAGTTTATCTAAGTCCCTTTAGGTTTTCAAAATGCTAAGCTTTAGACTTATTAAAAGTTTTTATGATGATGAAATTTGTCATTATATAATATTGTATAAGTTAACTCTCTAACTGTAAGCCCCATATAATTATTAACTTCTAAGTGCTGGTTTCTGCAAATATTCACCCATAGTTCTGTATTCTATATTTTCTTCATTTTTCTCTGTCAAAATAGCATTAATGTAGGCATTTGCTGTATCCAAGCATGTAAATACTATTTTATCATGAGCTAAAGCTGTACGCCTGAGTATAAAACCTTGCCTTGTAGTGTTATATCCTTGAGTGGCTGTATTTATAACTATATCTATTTTCTTATCTTTTATATATTCCACTGCAGTATCTAAATCAAACTCACTGCATTTTACTCCATTTTCACTTAAGAACTTATAAGTTCCTCTGGATGCACTTATACTAAATCCAAGTTCTCCATATTTTTTGATTACATTTAGTGAATCCTTTTTATCTATATCATTTACAGAAACATAAAGATTTCCTTCTTGCAGTATCTTAACTCCTGAAGCTTTAAATGCTTTATATATAGCCTTGTCTTTATCAAAATCCACTCCTAAGACTTCTCCTGTAGATTTCATCTCAGGTCCAAGAGCTACTTCCACTCCAGATAACTTTTTATTGGAGAATATAGGCATTTTAACTGCGTAAATATTGCTGTACTTATACATATCCTGTTTATAGTGAAAATCTTTTATTTTTTTACCTAACATAACTCCTACAGCTATTTCTACCATTGGAATATTAGTAACTTTACTCAAAATAGGTACAGTTCTCGATGCTCTTGGATTTACTTCTATTACATACACCTTATCTCCGTCAAAAGCATATTGAACATTTAAAAGTCCTTTAACATTCAACTTCTTGGCAATCTTTACTGTATAATCTTCTATTTTTTTAAGCACATTCTCTGGTAAATCTGATGCTGGATATACCGCTATACTGTCCCCAGAATGTACCCCTGTTTTCTCTATATGCTCCATTATTCCAGGAATTATTAAATCTTTACCATCTGATATGGCATCTACTTCTATTTCTTTTCCCACTATATATTTATCTACAAGAACAGGATGTTCCTTAGATAAATTTACGGCATCTTTTAAATATTTACAGAGCTCTTCATAATTGTAGACAACCTTCATAGCCCTACCACCTATTACATAAGATGGTCTAACAATAACAGGATAACCTATTTCAGCTACTAAGTTATCTGCTTCTTCAAGGCTTGTTACAGATCCACCTACAGGTGAATTTATGTCAAGTTCTTTAAGAAGTACTCTAAATTTTTCCCTGTCTTCTGCCAAATCTATAGATTCAAAGGATGTGCCAAGTAAATTTACTCCTCTGTCATTTAACTTTTTAGATAGATTAAGTGCAGTCTGTCCTCCAAATTGTACTATAACTCCATCCACTTTTTCCTCATTTATTACATTCATAACGTCATCTATATAAAGGGGCTCAAAATACAACTTATCTGAAATATCAAAATCAGTACTTACTGTCTCTGGATTATTATTTATTATAACAGCTTCATAACCTGCTTTTTTTATAGCCCACACACCATTAACACAGCAGTAATCGAACTCTATTCCCTGTCCTATTCTAATAGGTCCTGAACCTATTACAAGTATTTTCTTATTATCTGAAACAACATTGTCACTTTCTAAATCATAACAAGAATAATAGTAAGAGGTTTTTGCTTCAAACTCCCCGCTGCAGGTATCTACCATTTTATAAACAGATTTTATGCCATTTACTTCTCTAAGTTTCTTTAAATCTTCTAATTTCATACCTATTAATTTGCAAATATATTCATCTGTAAATCCCATGATTTCAGCTTTTTGAATAGTTTCAACATTTGGCACATTGCTTGTCAATTCATTTTCCATATTCACTATATTTTCTATTCCACCTAAGAACCATTCATCTATTTTGGTTAATTCATGAAGCTCATCTATAGTCATTCCTTTTCTAAGAGCTTCTGCTAAAGCAAAAAGTCTTTCATCATCCTGGTTATTTATCTTTGCTATTATTTCATCTTTGCTCATATTTTCAAATTTATCTAATTTCAGTCCTATTATTTTTCCTTCTAAACTTATAACTGCTTTTAAAAGAGCACTTTCAAAACTCCTATCTATAGCCATAACTTCTCCTGTAGCTTTCATCTGAGTTTTTAAAGTCCTGTTTGCAGTTTTAAATTTATCAAAAGGCCACTTAGGCATTTTAACTACACAATAATCTAGAGCCGGTTCAAACAGTGCACTGGAATTTCCTGTAACATAATTTTTAAGTTCATCTAAAGTATATCCAAGGGCAATTTTAGCTGCAATTTTAGCTATAGGATATCCTGCTGCTTTTGAGGCCAGTGCACTAGATCTGCTTACTCTAGGGTTTACTTCTATAACCATGTACCTATTACTATTAGGATCTAATGCAAATTGAATATTACATCCACCTTCTATTTTTAAGGTCCTTATTATCTTTATAGCAGATCTTCTAAGCATCTGGTACTCTCTATCATTAAGTGTCTGAGATGGAGCTACCACTATGCTGTCTCCTGTGTGTATTCCCACAGGGTCCAAATTTTCCATATTACAAACTACCATGCAGTTGTCCTTTTTATCTCTCATTATTTCATATTCTAATTCTTTCCACCCAGCTAAACTTTGCTCAAGAAGTATTTGATTTATAGGACTCTCTTCCAATCCATTTTCACATATTTCCATATATTCCTCATAAGTACTTGCAATACCGCCTCCGGTTCCTCCTAAGGTATATGCAGGTCTTATTATAATTGGAAGGCTGACTTTATCTAAAAACTTTTTGCATTCTTCTAGATTTGTAGCAATTTCACTTATAGCTATAGGTTCATCTATCTCGTTCATTAGATTTTTAAAGCTTTCCCTATCTTCCGCATTCTTTATGGATTCAGTTTTTATTCCAAGAAGTTCTACATTGTATTTTTTAAATACCCCAATTTCATTAAGCTCCATGGCCAAATTCAAGGCAGTCTGTCCACCAAATCCAGCTAAAACCCCATCTGGTTTTTCTCTTCCTATTATTGCCTCTAGTGATTCAACAGTTAAAGGTTCTATATAGGTCTTGTCTGCAATATTTTTATCAGTCATTATAGTAGCAGGATTACTATTTACCAGAACAGTTTGTATTCCCTCTTTTTTTATAGCCTCGCAGGCCTGTGTTCCCGAGTAATCAAATTCCGCAGCCTGACCTATTATTATAGGACCCGATCCTATTATCAAAACCTTTTTCAAGTTTTCTCTTAACGGCATTATATCACTTCTCCTTGTTAGGCATTTGAAAGAAAATAGCAAGTCAAAATAGGCTAGCATACTGACTAGTTATTATTTCTTTAAAAATGCCTTATTTATACTAAAGTCATTAATCTCAAAAATTTATCAAATAAATAGCCCGTATCAGTAGGTCCTGGAGAGCCTTCAGGGTGAAATTGTGCTGAAAATATAGGTAACGTTTTATGTTTAATTCCCTCTACCGTATGGTCATTTAAATTAAAATGAGTTACTTCAATACTGTCTTTATTTAAACTTTCTCTTTTAACTGCATAGCCATGATTTTGAGATGTTATAAAAGCTTTATCTATATCTTTATCATATACACCATGATTTCCACCTCTATGACCAAACTTCATCTTATAGGTATCTCCTCCAAGTGCAAGTGATAATAATTGGTGTCCAAGACATATTCCGAATATAGGTAAATTACCTATTAACTTTTTTATAGTACCCATTATCTCTCCTAAATTCTTAGGATCTCCAGGGCCATTACTTAGAAGTATACCTTTAGGATTTATACTCATTATACTTTCATAAGAAGTATTGTAAGGAAATATTGTTATATCACAGTCTCTATCCTTCAAATTTTCAATAATGTTCTTTTTGCTTCCAAAATCTAAAAGTGCAACTTTAGGTCCATTTCCTGAAATATGCTTTATGGAGTTTGTACTTACCTGAGATACTAAATTTTTATTTTCATAACAATTTAGCATTCTTTTTATTTCACTTATAGATTCATTTTCACTGCATATTACACATTTCATAGTTCCACTTGATCTTATCTTTTTGGTTATACTCCGTGTATCTATACCACTTATACCTACAACTTTATTTTCCTTTAAAAAATTTTCAAAACTATTTTCACTCAAATAGTGTGATGTATTATTATACATATTTTTTATTACCATACCTTTAGCCTGTATCTCACCAGATTGACTAAAGTTATAGTTAATCCCGTAATTACCAATATAAGGGTAACACATTGTTATTATCTGTCCCCTATAGGATGGATCCGTAAGTATTTCTTGATATCCTGTCATAGAGGTATTAAAAACCAACTCTCCTGCCGTTATTGCTTTGTATCCTATGGCTTTTCCCATAAATACAGTTCCATCTTCTAAATACAATATGGAATTCATTTTATTCCTTCTTTCTAAATATTACTTAAAGTTGCCACCATAACAGCCTTTATAGTATGAAGCCTGTTTTCAGCTTCATCAAACACTATAGAATTAGGTCCCTCAAATACTTCTTCAGTTACCTCTAGTGCTTCATATCCAAACTTTTTATATATTTCTTCCCCTACTTTAGTTTCCGTATTATGAAAAGCTGGGAGACAATGCATAAACTTAACATTTTTATTTTTACAAGCCTCTATAAGCTTGCTATTTATTTGATATGGCATTAAAGTTTCTATTCTCTTTTTCCAAAGTTCTTTTTCCTCTCCCATGGAAAGCCATACATCAGTATAAAGGACATCTGCCCCTTCTACAGCTTTATACAAATCCTCAGTAATTGTAATAGTGCCTCCACTTTCCCCGGCTACCTTTTTACACTCTTTAACTAGATCATCTTCCGTGAAAAGCTCTTTAGGCGCTGCTATTTTAAAGTTCATTCCAACTTTTGAAGCACCTATCATAAGGGCATTTGCCATATTATTTCTTCCATCTCCAATGTAAACAAAATTTACATCTTTTAATGGTTTATCTATGTGTTCTTCTATAGTCAGAAAGTCCGCTAACACCTGAGTTGGATGATCTTCATCTGAAAGTCCATTCCATACAGGTGCTTTTGAATATTCTGCCAGTACCTCCATATCTCTTTGAGAAAATCCCCTATATTCTATACCATGAAACATCCTTCCCATTACTCTAGCCGTATCTTTCACAGATTCTTTTTTACCCATATGACTTCCCTGGGCACCTATATAAACTACATTTGCACCCTCATCGTAAGCACTGACCTCAAAGGAACATCTTGTTCTCAGGGAATCTTTTTCAAATATAAGGGCAATATTTTTCCCTTGCAATCTCTTTTTTTCCGTTCCACTATATTTTTCTTTCTTTAACTTCTTTGCAAGATCAATAAAATACTTTATCTCTTCCTTTGTAAAATCTTTTAATGTTAAAAAACTTTTACCCTTTAAATCTATCATTTTTCTTCCCCCTTAAAAGCATTTTTTATAAATATAGGAAACAAATATTTCCTTAAACTTTACTTTAGACATTAGAAATATCTTCATACTAATTTATTGATATTTTATAATTATACATTTATATTAATAATAATTCAATATAAATTTAAAAATTTTTTGTTTTGTATTGATTTGAAATACCTTAAAATACAAAGTTAAAAAAATCTTCAATAGAAAATAACTATTGAAGATTTTTTAAATCTAAAGTAATTTATACATTTTGTATGCATACAATCTTTTTATTTTTAATGCACTAATGAAGTTCTACTACCTTATTTACCAAAGTTCCTATTTTTTCAATACTACATTCAACTATATCACCTTGTTTTAACACTTTAATTGGTGTAAATCCCATTCCAACCCCACTTGGTGTGCCTGTTGATATAATATCACCAGTTTTTAATGTAATACCTTTAGACAAATCACTTATTATATAAGGTATATCAAAAATTAAATTCTTTGTATTAGATTTTTGCCTTACCTCTCCATTTATAGTGCAACTTATATCCAAATTAACGGGAAATGGTACTTCAGTTTTATGAACTATGTAAGGTCCCATAGGACAGAATGTATCCAAACTTTTTCCCTTAAACCACTGTATATGTTTTCCTTGAAGATCTCTTGCAGATACATCATTTATTATAGTATACCCAAAAATATACTCTTCAGCATCCTCTTTTTTTATATTTTTACCATCTTTGCCTATTATAACTGCAAGTTCAACCTCATAATCTACTTGATTTGTAACTTCTCTAGAAAATTCAATATTGTCGGTCGTTCCCACAGCTGGTGATGCTGCCTTTGTAAAATAAATTGGTACCTCTGGAATACCATTTCCAGCTATTCTAGTAATTTTTATTTCCCTAGCATGTTCTGCATAATTTTTTCCAAGACAAAAAACATTTCTCCTTGGATATGGTATAGGAGCTTCAATTTTAATATTATCTATTGATATAGTTTCTATACCTTTCTTATCTATGCACTCTTTAATTATATTCAATTTACAATCGTCCAGATAATCTATAAGTTCCAGCATAGTTTTAGGTGGATTTTTTTCTCCTATATTTTTAAATACATTATCAAAATCTATGACAGAGTTGTTCTTTAAAATTCCTATGGATTCTTTTTCTTTATACAGATATGTTAAAAACTTCATATTAACATCTCCCACTCATATTAAATCAATCTTAGTTGAACTTATATTATGCCCTTCCGCTGCAGCACATCCAGTTATTTTCCTCACATACACATATAGATACATCTTCATAACCTGCATCTACAAAAAGCTGCTTTAACTGTTCCGGGGTGTGCATAGTCATTTTATCCATATATTCGTCATTTCTATCTTTAAATTTATCACTTATGTACATGGCATTTATTACTGTAAAAGTTCCATTTGATTTTAAAACTCTTTTAACTTCTTTAAAGCTTTTTAATAAATCAGGCCAAAAATATATTGTTTCAACTGCAGTTACTACATTAAATTTATCATCTTCAAAAGGGAGTTTTTCTACATTTGCATTATATATCTCCACTTTTTTTTCATCTATAAACTCTTTATTAAATTCTTTGGACCAGTTAACACAATCAATAGAATAATCTACCCCTATGACCTTTCCCTTTTTGGCTATATTAGCTAATCTGTTTATAGTTCTTCCACCTCCACAGCCAATATCCAAAATAGTATCATCTTCCTTAATAGAAATTTTATCTAGCCCCCAGGTAGTAACTTCAAAGTGGTCTTCATTCATAGAATTAGCTATAAATTTTCCTACTTCCCCTGCAGGTTTTCTACACTGATTTAATCTTCTAGAAAGTTCACTCATAATATACTTGCTGCTTTAAATTTTATTTTCAAACAGCATTTCGCCTCCTTATGCATTTTTATCTATTAAAATATAGTCTTTTAATATAACCGCCTTTATCTTATCATAACTTATATCTTCAGAAAGTTTCTCTTTTATAGGTTTCAATTTTGATATTCCTACCCGTTTCGTAACTTTTAAAATTTGATTTTCTTCTTCATCTGTAAATATTCCACCAAAATTTATATTTAAATTTAAAGCACCCTTTTCTTCTGCATACTTTGTTATATGTGAAAGTACCGTAGATACAGTAATTTGCCTGTCTTTTGCTATTTGTTCAAGGTCTTTGTGCTCTTTAATCATCTCTGCCGTTATTTCATAAGTTTTTAGCTTTAAATTTTTGTCGTTTTTCCCATTTTTATCGTTTTTTAACTCATTTTTAAAAATCCACTGTGGTTTAATTTTACTCTCATCCAAATAGTTTTTTATAGCTTCTAAAAATCTTTCACCATATTTCTCTAATTTCAATTGACCTACACCAGATACATCCATCATCTGCTCAAAATTTACAGGACACCTACTGCTAAGTTCCTTTAGCGTAGTATCCGGGAATATCAAATAAGGAGGTATGGATTCCTCGCCTGCTATTTCCCTCCTTAAAACTCTCAAAATTTCAAACAAATCATTATTTAAAGTAATCTTTTTAGCTTTAACTATTTCCTTTAAGGTTACTTTTTCTTCTCCTTTTAGAACCTTTATGGATCTAGAATTCAATACCACAGTAGGATATTCTCCCTCTTTTAATGAAATGTACCCATGAGCTATAAGTGTATTTATGAAATTTGAAAGTTCTTCCTTTGAATAATTTTTCATTATGCCGTGAGTAGACAACTTATCAAATCCATACTGAATCACTTTTCTCTGTGAAGAACCTCTGAGTACATCTACTATCATATTTACTCCAAATTCTCTTTTCATTCTATATATACAAGAAAGTACTTTTTGGCAATCTATAGTTTTATCTACATATTCTCCTTCACTTACACAATTACTGCAGTTTCCACATTCTTCATAGTCCACCTGTTCTCCAAAATAATTTAATATATATTTTCGTAAACATCCATTGTAATGTACAAAATCTATCATTTGTTGAAGTTTTTTATATTCATTTAATCTTCTTTCAGGAGATTGAATACTTGTTTCAATAAGATATTTTTGAGTAATAACATCTTGAGGAGCAAACATTAAAATGCAGTCGCTCTTCTCTCCATCACGACCTGCCCTACCTATTTCTTGATAATAGCTTTCTATGTTCTTAGGCATATTGTAATGAATAACATATCTTACATTTGACTTATCAATACCCATTCCAAAGGCATTTGTCGCAACTATTACATTTACCCTGTCATATACGAAATCCTCTTGATTATTTTTTCTCTCTTTATCAGAAAGACCAGCATGATATCTAGTAACAGCTATATTATTTTCCTTAAGTTTTTCATATATGCTATCCACTTCTTTTCTAGTAGCTGCATATACTATTCCAGATTGTTCTTCATTAGTTTTTATGTATTTTAGCATATACCCTAGCCTATTTCCAATTTTCAAACATCCAATTTTCAAATTTTCTCTATCAAAACCAGATATGAAAACCTCAGGTTTATTCAGCTTTATTTGCTTTACAATATCTTCTCTAACCTCTCTAGTAGCTGTAGCTGTAAAAGCTGTAACTACAGGTCTCTTAGAAAGGTTTTCTATAAATCTCCATATATATGTATAGCTAGTTCTAAAATCATGTCCCCACTGAGAAACACAGTGTGCTTCATCTACTGCTACTTGAGACACATCTATTCTTTTTATAATCTGGCAGAATTCAGAAGACTCCAATCTTTCTGGAGCCACATATAAAATTTTTATATTTCCTGCAGTTAAGCTTTCACATATATACAAAATATCCTGGTGTGAAATAGAACTATTTATATAAGCCGCTCCTATTCCTAAATCCTTTATGTTATCTACTTGATCTTTCATAAGTGAAATAAGTGGAGATATTACAACTGTTACCCCATCAAATAGCACTGCGGGTATCTGATAACATATGGATTTACCTCCTCCAGTGGGCATTACAGCTAGAGTATCCTTCCCCTTTAGTATACTTTCAATTACTTTTCCTTGATCCTTTCTAAAGTCACTATACCCATAATATTTATGTAGAATTTCCAAAGCACTACTAAGCAATGATTTCACCCCTGTAACATAATCTATATTTTCATTATAGCATAGAGATATTATAATATTCTGATTTGCACTTTTAAAAAATAAGCATCCTTTCTTACTACAACTGCACTATACTTGTAATTAGTAACTATATGTTCTATAGAATCATAGTACTTTTCATCTATAGAGTATACAACCTGTTGATTTTTATCTATCAGACTGTATACTCCCTGTTTCCTTTTTATATACAAATTATCCCATTCTTCAATTTCTACTGCACTTCTTGGAATATCAAATAGTATACCCCTTGATTTCAATATTTGCAAAAGATAGGCGTAAACTTCATCATAAGATTTTTCCTTTGAAATAAGTTCCTTCTTAATAGCTGAAAGTTTATCTAATTTTTCTTCTTCCTTCCTTAATTGAATTTCTAACTTTTCTTTTTTTGTTTCTAAATTTCCGGCTCTATTTTGTTTATTTTCAGTATAGTTTTTTATAAATTTATGCAGCATATTCTCATTTTCATTCACATACATTCCTCTTTTCCAATTTGCTAATATCTCAACTCTCACACATATGAAATTAGCGACTAATATAAGAATATTGCGAAGCAATTAATTCACAATGCACGATGCACAGTTCACAATTAAGGATAATTTTTTTCCGTTAAAACTTCAGAAAATCTAAAATATAGCACCATTGAAGCAAAGCTTCAATAAGCTTTAAATTTAAAATTTTTCGCAGCACAGCGGAGAAAAATCTACCAAAATTGTGCATTGTGAACTGTGAATTGTGAATCCATTTAGGTCGTAATATTTTAAAACTGCAAAAGTTGAGTTAATATATAGCTATTGCTCTATAGCTTATAATTTTATAAAATTATATAGAGGTGTCTAAAATGGATAAAGTATATACCTTAATATTAAAATATCTAAAAAGAATTGAAAAGTCAATTATTTTTGGTATGCGAAATTTGAATTTATTTTTTGATAAGAAAAAAACTATTGATACTGCATATAAACCTATATTAGATGAAAAATTGAGGGAAGTAAAAGATTTAAAGGATAGATTAAATATTATGCAAAATAAAAATGTCTCTTTCGAAAGACAAATTAATAATTTAAAAACTTCCATAACAAAAAAGGAAAAACTTATAAAAAATCTCCAGAACATTATATCCAAAAGACAACATTAATACTTTATTTGGGAGCATCCATAGATTTGTGTAAAATAGAATAGACGGGATAAAATTTATTTGGAAATTACTATAGGATTAAATTCCTGTAGTAATTTTTATTTTTTAGGAAATAACTAATAATAGTGTGATTTAGCTTTCTAATAATAGTATTGTTAGCAATAATACTATTATTATTCATCTTTATACAAAATAGTACAGGCTTTATCTTTATATATATGGCTCTATTCTATCTTTAAACATTATGGTTAATTGAGCCAGTGTATTTGCCCAGTTTGAAGAAGGTGCCGTCCATTTAAGCATTATCTGCTCGGTTGCCAGGTATAGAGCTTTTAGAAGGGAATCGTCTGTAGGAAATACCGTCCTTACCTTAGTGAATTTCCTAAGTTGTCTGTTGAAACCTTCCAGAGCATTAGTTGTATATATTATTTTTCTTATATCTTGAGGGAAATCAAAATATGTAGATAGATTTTCCCAGTTATTTTGCCATGACTGTATAACTATAGGATACTTATCTCCCCATTTATCATTCAGTGATTGTAATGCCTGACTTGCCATTGTTTCATTAACTGCCTTATATACTTCTTTTAAATCCTTCATAAAAGCCTTAACATTCTTTGAAGGTATATATTTTATAGAATTTCTTATCTGGTGTATTATACAATTCTGTATGTTAACTTCAGGAAAAACTACTTTGATTGCATCTGGAAGCCCTTTAAGTCCGTCCATACAGGCTATTAAAATATCTTTAACACCCCTGTTTTTAAGATCATTGCATACAGATAACCAGTATTTTGCTCCTTCCTGTTCGCCAACCCATATTCCAAGTATGTCTTTATGGCCTTTTACATCAAGTGCCATACAAACATAGGCAGCTTTATTTACAATTCTATGTTCATCTCTGACTTTAAAATACAAGGCATCCATATATACTATAGGATACATTGGATCAAGAGCTCTATTTTGCCATGCTAGGGCTGTATCCATAACCTTATCTGTAATTTTGGATATCATTGCAGGGGATATATCTACTCCGTAAAGTTCATCTATCTCTGATTTTATATCATCTACAGACATACCACGTGCATATAAACCTATAACTTTCTTATCAAGTTCGTTGCAAACAGTTTCATATTTCTTGACTATCTTAGGTTCGAACTCAGACTTTCTATCCCTTGGTACATCTACTTTAACCGGGCCAAAACTGGTCCTAATATTTTTAGAACTATATCCATTTCTATAGTTTTTATCTTCGTCAGACAGCCTTGTATATTTTTCTCTTCCGAGGTGTTCTTCCATTTCTGCTTCTAAAAACTGCTGTATTATGCCTCCAAATAACCTTTGCATAAGTCCATTTTTACCTACTAAGTCCTCCATACTATTACACTTCTTTAATTCCTTTTTTAAATCAATGTCTGGTACTTCCAGTATATTCATATTTAGATCTCCTCTCAAAAATTATTTATACTTATTATTACCACTATTACCAGTTCTACATACATAAAAAGAACGTACATAGATTTGATTTACACAAATCTATGTACGTTCTCTTTTATTTTATTATATCAAAATAAAGGAAAGACATACTTCCCTCCTTTATTTTAACAACCTTGGTATACCTGCTATAAAACTATTTTATTTTTTCATCATATCTATTAGCTTGCCTCCGACATTGTTCAGTTCTTCTAACATATGAGCAATATTTTGGCTTGCCTGCGCTTGCTCCTGTGTAATAGCATTACTTTGTTCAACATTTTTTAATACAAATTCAACAGAATTGCGTAATCCATTCAGCATAGCACCTATTTTGCTGGCAGAAACCTTACTTTCCGCAGATAATTTACGAATTTCCGATGCAACAATAGAAAAGCTTCTTCCATATTCGCCGGCTCTTGATGACTCAATAGCGGCATTCAAACCTAACAAATTCGTACGCTTAGCCACTTGCTGAATAATTTCCAATATTGATGAAGTATTATTTACTTCTTTGAAGGCTTTAGTTATAATATTAGCAGTTTCCTGACTCATAGAAGCAAGTTCCTCTGAAGAAGAAGCTAGTTCTTCAACAGCAGCATTAGATTGTTCTATAGCTGAATATAATTTGGAAGCATATTGGCGAATCTCTTCAGCCCTTTTTTTCTCCTGTAAATATTCATTTTCTTTTGATTTAACAATTCCAATAGCTTCATCTATAGCCCGTTTAATAGAAACTTTTTTTGTATCTAGCGGCTCAACTTTCATACCATACTTTTTTGCTGCCCTAATTGCAGTTGATCCAGCAACAACACCTCTTATTCCTTGCTTTTCAAGTTTAAAAACTAACTTATCCAACTCTTCTAATTCATAGGGACGAATATATATTTCCGTGTTTCCCACTTTATAATCATAAAAACCTTCACCAATTAAAAATGGTGATGCTACTACAGCAATTTTATCAATTCCATAAGCAGTTAGCCTCTGTATGGGTTCTAGAATATCACCGGTTGAACATGTAACGTAAACTACAGTTTTGCCAGAAAATTGTTGTAGTAATTTTGCTGTCTTGCCTCGACTAATAAAAACATTTATATTAGGATTGCTTTTTACAATATCTCTGCTTTTTTCCATAGAACTAACTATAACAGGAATATCTAAACCCATGTCAGAATTCACTTGCAAAGCTACTTCTTTCATTTTTTCCGATACTGCAACAAACATTATATTTTTCATATTTATATCCATTCCTTTCGCTTCGTTCAAGGCACAAAACATAATGAAAATACCTGGCTTCGAGCGAGTTTTTGTTTTATTATTAAGTCATAGAAATTTATATATACTACAAAGCACAGGATGGTGAATGGGCTGCCTGACTTGTCAGATGATCGCATATTTATATGTGTAGACCGCTAATATACATTACTACTTTCCAAAGAGTGCTAAAAGTACGCCTGCTGCAACCGCAGAACCAATAACACCTGATACATTAGGTCCCATTGCATGCATAAGCAAAAAATTAGATGGATTTGCCTTTTGTCCCTCTACTTGAGAAACTCTAGCAGCCATTGGCACAGCAGAAACACCTGCTGATCCTATCAGCGGATTTATCTTTCCCTTTGTAATCCAACACATTATCTTTCCTAAAAGTACTCCACCAACTGTACTGAAACAAAATGCTAAGAGTCCTAAAGCTATTATCTTTAAGGTTTCAGGTCTTAAAAATCTTTCTGCTACAGCAGTAGCTCCAACTGTAGTTCCTAAAAAAATTGTAACTATATTCATAAGTGCATTTTGTACTGTGTCTGAAAGTCTATCCGCAACTCCAGATTCTTTAATTAAGTTACCCATCATGAGCATTCCAATAAGTGGTGCTACAGATGGAAGAAGTATTACTGTTATAATTGTTACACCTATAGGAAACACAATTTTTTCAAGCTTGGTAACTTCTCTTAACTGATCCATCTTTATTTCTCGTTCCTTTTTTGTTGTTAGCAAACGCATTATAGGTGGCTGAATAAGTGGAATAAGAGCCATATAAGAATATGCCGCTATAGCTATTGCTGGCAATAGGTCGGGTGCAAGTCTAGTAGTTACATATATAGCTGTTGGTCCATCAGCACCACCAATAATTCCAATGGAAGCTGCTCCATTAGGAGAGAAACCTAAAGCAATTGCAATTATAAATGCTACATATATTCCAAGTTGAGCAGCAGCTCCTAGGAATAGACTAGAAGGATTTGCAATAAGAGGTCCAAAATCTGTCATAGCACCTATTCCAAGAAATATTAGAGACGGATAAATTCCCATCTTAACTCCCATATATAGATAATACAGAAGTCCTCCTGGTTCAGTAGAACCTGATTTAGGTGGATCCATGAGTCCAGCAAGTGGCAAATTAGCCAACAACATACCAAACGCTATAGGTAAAAGCAGCAAAGGTTCGAATTTTTTTCCTATCGCTAAATATATAAGTACACATGCAACAGCAAGCATTACAAGCTGCTGCCATGTGATTGCATTAAAACCAGATTGATTATATATCTTTATTATAGTATCAGTAAATGAAAATGACATATAAATACTCCCTCCCTCTTACTTTAAATAAGCTAGAACATCACCTAATTCTACAGATTTGTCCCTTGACACCATGATCCTAGATACTACAGCATCTCTAGGTGACATTATTTCATTTTCCATTTTCATTGCTTCAACTATAAAAAGTATGTCTCCTTTTTTTACGGAAGCTCCTTCCTGAACTTTAATATCAACTACTACTCCGGGTATTGGAGCTTTAATAGTGTCTTCAACTGAAGCTTTGTTTTGATCAACCTTTAAAGAATCAGAAGTCTTTCTCACATCATCTCTAGCTTCAACCTTTTCATTATGTTTTATATTCGAAGCTAAATTATTATCCATAAGTACAGCGCTAGCCTCTCCCTTTTCAACCTGTACTTCATACCTTTTTTCGTTAATCGTTACAATATATTTCATATTATTCCTCCTGTATTCCTTATCTTCACGCAGCAATTATTAATTGCCACGTTCTATATATAATTAATAGTTAATCAAGACACTTAATCACTTTAAATTGAAGTTCTTCAAGCGGTATTTTACTTTCATCACTTACAATTGCCATGATAATAGCTGCTGTCCTCTCATCAGTATTAATAAGCTTTAACTTTTCACCTGATACCTTGATGTTTTGTTTGAGTTCCAACTTATTATCTTTTTCTACTTTTAACCTCTGATTATTTTTTTTATTTATTGACCTAATCACAGCAGATTGAATCCTTACTAAAATATTTAATATAATAAGCACCATAAACACTATTGTTATGCCAAAAAGTGAAACCTTAAGGCTATTAAAAAATGTCAATCATATCATCTCCTACAACTTTCTATAGTATAGAAAACCTTCACTGACTTTCTTTCTTCTCTTTCCTTTAAAAACTTTTCTGCAATCTGTGGAAATAGAATATAAGAAAGTACATCTTCATCAGTTTTTGCAAACTCCTTTATCTTTTCTTTAGTTGAATCAAATACAAAAGGAAGTGTATCTGCAAATCTTCCTTGAATTGGCTTTTCTTCTACTAATACCTTTTTAATTAGTTCGGAATTAACGGGACCAGGAGCTTTTCCATACTCTCCTCTCAAATATGCTTTTATTTCCTTTGATATATTTTTATATCTTTCACCTGAAAGAACATTAATAGCTGCTTGAACACCTACCATCTGACTCATAGGTGTTACAAGAGGTGGATATCCCATATCTTTTCTAACTTTTGGTATTTCCTTTAAAACTTCATCAAACCTATCTAAAGCATTCTGCTGTTTTAATTGCGCAATAAGGTTAGAAAGCATCCCTCCAGGTACTTGATACACAAGCGCATCTGTTTCAGTTCCAAGTACATAAAGATCAAGTTGTCCAGACTTAATGAACTTTTCCTTCACTGGTTTAAAAAAATCGTTTATATTTTTTAATTTATCATCCTGTAATTCTGTTTCGTAACCCATATCTCTTAGAGTGTAATTTATTGTTTCAGTAGCCGGTTGAGAAGTTCCACCAGAGAATGATGATATAGCGGTATCTATTCCATCACATCCTGCTTCAATTGCTTTAAGATATGTAAAAGGAGCAAGTCCAGTTGTACAATGTGTATGAATAAAAATCGGCTTTTTTACAACTTTCTTAAGTGCTTTTACAAGATCATAAGCTTCCTGAGGCGCCATAATACCTGCCATATCTTTTATGCAGATAGAATTTACCCCCATATTTTCAAGCTGTTTCCCAAGTTGAATATAATTTTCAATATTATGTATAGGACTTATAGTATATACAATAGTTCCTTGAGCATGAGCTCCACATTTAATTGTTTCATCTACTGCTGTCTCGATATTTCTAAAGTCATTTAAGGCATCAAATATTCTTATTATATCTATACCATTTTTAACAGAATGTTTGATAAATTTTCTAACTACATCATCTGGATAATGCTTATATCCTAATAAATTTTGACCTCTTAAAAGCATCTGAAGCTTAGTTTTTTTCACCTTTGTTCTTATTTTTCTAAGCCTATCCCAAGGATCTTCATTTAAATACCTTAAGCAGGAATCAAAAATAGCTCCTCCCCAACATTCTATAGAATAAAATCCTGCCTCATCAATCTTTTGAAGAATATCTTCAAAATCACTATAAGGCATTCTAGTGGCAATAAGAGATTGATTTGCATCTCTAAGTACAGTTTCTGTAATATTTACTTTCATAATTTTTTCTAAGCCCCTTCCTTTATAGATAGTTAGATTCTAAGTATATACTGCTTAAAGTTTCCACAATTAAATATTTGACTTCATTAAAAATCTTTTCTAATTACTTAAGCGACAAACCATTTTTATTAGTTCGCCGCCTATAGTTAATTTCTATACTAATATGGTCTACCTAATGATAAGAGAAATAATTATACTTACCACTGTTGAAACCGCAAGACACATAGGGACTGCACAAAAAAGCAACTTTGGAAACAATTTAGTACGTTCTTCCTCATTTACGCAAGAACCTAATACAAGACTTCCACCTGATGAAAATGGTGATATGGATGTTGCCTGTGCACCAATAACGATACAAATAAACAGAATAGCAGGATTAAGTCCTGTAGCAGCTGCAATTGATGGAACAATTGGGAAAAGTGCAGGAGTAACAACACCTAATGTACTGCTAAAGAATGACATTATACCACCAACCACACAAAGTGCTATAGGAACCAATAGAACAGGCATATTACCGCCAATCCAACTTGCAAGTAATTTTATAGTTCCTGCTTTGATTGCAACGGATATTAGCATACCGACACCACAAATCATAATAAGAGTACTCCATGGAACCTTTGCAATAACTGTCTTTTGATCAGCAAGATTAAACATAAAAGCAATAACGGAGAATATAATTGAAACAAGTCCCACATCCATTTTTGAATTTATAAATGTAATAATAGCGGTTTTAGGCATAATTATATGTAAAATCGGTGGTGCAAGAACTATAATTACCATAAGAACTATAAGATAAAGATTTATCTTTTGCTTTTGATTAAATGGCTTAGGCTTTTCTATATCAATGTGTTTACCCATATTCTTAATACTTTTTGAGAACATTATAAATCCTGAAATTACAAGAATAGGAATAATCATAGTAATAATAAAGATATATGTTGTATAGACAAATCCTGAATCTTTAAAACCTGCATTCTCAATCAAGCTTTTAAATACAATTCCACTAGCACTTGTCATAAAATTGGCACCTGCTAGTGCACCATAGTTTAATGCAATTGCACCCACAAGTCTGCTCATGCCTGTTTTCTCGCAAAGCATTAGTGTAAGAGGAGCCAAAAACACCATTACTGTAAAAAATCCTGCACCTAAGCCTGCAATTAATACTGCTGCAAAGAAAACAGCAAATGGAAGTAACTTTGGAGCCTTACGGCATCCATATAAAAGATGCTGAGAAAGCTTTTCCAATGTACCGTTTACAAGAGCAAAGTTATAAAAAAGTGAAACTGCAAAAATTACAAAGAAAATACTGATTGGCCACATTGCAATAATTGCTGAAGCTTTTAGATTTAAAACAAAACATCCGATTATGTATGCAAAAGCAATAGCAAAAAATCCTGTATTAATATTCGTCTTATATCCTAAGGCAATAGAAATTGCTATTGCTAGTACTACAATTAAACTTATCATGAATATTCCTCCTCGTATAATAAACTTAATAAATATTTCATTTTGGAAAGCATACTTACTTTAGCTCCCATTTTTAACCCAGTTTCTACTGCTACAGGATTTAACCCTCCGATAGCGCAGTTTAACGTAACGTTTCCAAATATATCAAAATTGTTTACTATCAATTAATTATAATAATTTTTTGATATAATTTAGTTGTCCACCACTTAATAACACATCTTTTTGTCTATCTGAAATAGTTGCAAAAGCTTCTATTTTTATGTTCTTTGTTTTATTCAATATTACAAACTCACTATTTCTAATTTTATCTTTAACATTATCTATTACTAAAACATCATCTTGACTAATTTTGTCATAATCAGATTGATCCTTAAATCTTAATGGTAATATACCATAGTTGATTAAATTATCATGATGGATTCTAGCAAAAGATTTAGCTAAAACAGCTTTTACTCCTAAATACATAGGTGCAAGTGCCGCATGTTCTCTACTAGATCCTTGACCATAATTTACTCCTC
This sequence comes from Clostridium sp. AWRP, assembly GCF_004006395.2. Taxonomy (NCBI): domain Bacteria; kingdom Bacillati; phylum Bacillota; class Clostridia; order Eubacteriales; family Clostridiaceae; genus Clostridium; species Clostridium sp. AWRP. Next base: position 2,879,018 of record NZ_CP029758.2, read on the forward strand.
CCACAATAATTCCACCATTGTTTTCTTTTGCTCTTTTAGGGAATGTTTTATCTATTCCATAAAATACATATTGCGAAATTGCTGGTACATTTGATCGAAGAGGAAGAATTTTTGATCCAGCTGGCATAATATCATCAGTTGTAATGTCATCGCCAACCTTCAAAAGTACTTTACCGTCTACATTGTCTTCCATTGCCCCTCTTAACGGTAAAGGTTTGATGTTTGGACCTCTTCTTACAACAACATCATCTGTATTGTCTATTGGCGAAAGTATCATCCTATCATCTATAATACGTTCTGTTGATTCTTTTACTTTCTTTAAATCTTCTAAATTTATACCATCTAAATCCCTAGGATCTGTTATTACTCCAGTTATAGCACTAGCAGCAGCAACTTCTGGACTTGCCAAATAAATTTGTCCATCAGCAGTACCACTTCTTCCAATAAAGTTTCTATTATTTGTTCTTAATGATACTCCACCTGATTGTGGTGCTTGTCCAATACCTATGCAAGGACCGCATGCGCTTTCTAGAATTCTTGCTCCAGCGGAAATTAGTTTTTGAAGTATGCCATCTCTAGTTATCATTTCAAAAACTTGTCTTGATCCTGGTGCTATACAAAGACTTACTTCAGGATTTACAATCTTACCATCTAATATAACTGCAACCTTAGCTAAATCTGAGTAAGATGAATTAGTACAGCTTCCAATGAATACCTGGCTAACTTTTACATCTCTAGCTTCTCTTACTTTAATTACTTTATCTGGCATATGTGGTTTAGCAACCATTGGCTCTAATTCATCAAGGTTTATCTCTATTAATTCATCATATTCAGCATCTTCATCTGCTTTAAGTTCTACCCAATCGTCTTCTCTTCCCTGTGATTTCATGAATTCATAAGTAAGCTTATCACTCGGGAAAATGGATGTAGTAACACCTAATTCTGCACCCATGTTAGTTATAGTACATCTTTCAGGTATACTTAAAGTTTCTACTCCTGAACCGCTATATTCTACTACTTTTCCTACTCCATTTTTAACAGTCATTCTTCTTAAAAGCTCTAGTATTATATCTTTAGCCGCAACTCCTGCTGTTAATTTTCCAGTTAATTTGACATTAATTACTTTAGGCATAATTAGTGGAAATGGTTGTCCTGCCATAGCCATTGCTACACTCATTCCACCAGCTCCTATAGCTATCATACCTAATGCACTAGAAGTAGGCGTATGACTATCTGAACCTAAAAGAGTTTTTCCTGGTACTGCAAATCTTTCTGAATGTACTTGATGACATATCCCATTTCCTGGTCTTGAACAATATATACCATATTTTTGAGCAATAGTCTCTAAAAATGCATGATCATCTGCATTTTCAAAGCCTGTTTGTAGAGTATTATGATCTATATAACTTACTGAAACTTCTGTTTTAACTCTCGGCAGGCCTAATGCTTCAAAAGATAAATATGCCATAGTTCCTGTAGCATCTTGAGTCAAGGTTTGGTCAATTTTAATAGATATCTCTTCTCCTGCAGTCATTTCTCCTTTCACTAAATGGGCTTTAATAATCTTTCTAGTTATATTTTCTGCCATTATTACTTCCTACCTTTCTTAAACAAATACATTTGAATACTAAATTTTATATAAATTGTATACCTGTATACAATTCAATTCGTACAAATGTATATCAATTTTTCTTACTCTCTATAAAACGTTTTTTTGCTTCTCTTACATGTTTTCTTGCTAATTTTTCTGCCAATTCTTCATCTTGTTTTTCAATAGCCTCAATTATTGCCTTATGTTCTTCAAATGCTTTTTTTCTTGCTTCATCATCGGATAAAGTTATACTTCTAAGACTTATTAAGTATTCATAAATATGTTTCATTTCATTTATAAGCCTTTTATTATTATTAATATGTAAAATAATATTATTAAACTCTTCATGCAACTTATTGTACTCATCAATATCTTTTAATTCTATAGCCTGTTTCATTCTCATATTATTTTCTTTTAGAAGCATTATTTGTAACTTAGAAATATTTGCACATACTGATCTAATTGCTAATCCTTCAAGTACTTCCCTAATTTCATAAATTTCTAAAGCATCTTCCCTTGAAATACCTTTAACTATGGTACCTTTTCTAGGAACATTAACTGCTAATCCTTCAATCTCTAACTGCCTCAGTGCTTCTCTAACTGGAGTTCTACTTACTCCCATTACCTCTGCTATATAACTTTCAACTAATCTTTCTCCCAATTCAAAGCTTCCATCAAAGATTGCCTTTCTAAGTCTTTCTAATACTATCTCTCTAATAGGTCTTAAATCTGTAACATCAATTTTTTTTAGTTGTAAACTCATATAAATTGCCTCCTAATTCATCAAATACTTGTATCTAAAAATCAATTATCTTACTTGCATCATTTTATTACGTTTTCATATTTTGTTCAAACTCATCCAAATTTTTCATATGAATTAATTTAAGACTTATTTATAAACGTTATCAACTAATAAAAAATTTATATGTTTACCATATCCTTGGTATTATAATAACAGATTTTATTCTTATTGTCAAACAGTTGTTAAAATATTTAACAACTGTTAAAAGTAAAAGTGCAGATTTTTCCCTATATTATCTATTTAATCGTAAATATTGTCATATTGTTACATAATATTTTATCTGTGCTGTTCGTTAACTTAATACTTCATTTAACATTTGTTTTTAATTATAGTCAAATGTTAAATGAATTTTAGTAGGATGCCATTATTCAAATTCTAATTAATGCCATTATTAATAATATAATAAAGGAGAGACATACTTCCCTCCTTCATTTTAACAATCTTGGTATACCATGCTATAAGAACTTATCCATTAACGAATAAATTTTGTTTAAAAGATCTTCCACGGAATGACGTCTGCTTCTTCCGCATACTTTAGCATTTTCACCGCATAAAAGACATTTTCTCTCACTTACACCTAAGTCTGTCCTACTAATCTGCTTTCCAGTTTTAGTGAATACATCAAAATCAAATATTCTTCCAAGCTCATGGTTTTCTTCAATAGATACAGTGATTCTTTTTACACTAATTGCATCTGCATCTACGTTTAAAAATGCCTCAGCACCAGCAGCAGAAGTATTTACCATTTTGTGAAGTATATCTATATTATTCTTTTTTAACTCTTCTTCCAGCAAGCAAATCCCCTTTTTATGAAGCTTAGCAAAGGATTCATTATTTTTTTCTGCTCCTGGTACATTTAATGTAAATGAAATTAGTGTAACTTTAAATATATTCAATAATTCTTTTTGAATTTGTGACCTTTTTTCTTTAGCTTCAAGTATTTCATCAAGTATATTGCTTGCATTTTCCATAATTATTACCTCACTATTTTACTTGCTTTATAACATCGATAATAGTACCATCTCTGTATTCAACTACACCAACAATCTTATCACCATATTCAATAGCCTTAGGTTTTCCTGTAATTTCTTCTGCCTTTTCTCTTAACTCTTCTATAGTACATACTGGCAGCTTTGCTTTCTTAAATTTTTCAAGTAAATCACTTCTAAGTGGATTTACTGCTATTCCCCTGTCTGTAACTACTACATCTACTGTTTCTCCTGGAGTTATTACAGTATTTACTTTCTTCACAACAGTAGGTATTCTGCCTCTAATAAGTGGACAAACTATCATGGCAAGTTTTGCTCCTGCTGCAGTATCACAGTGTCCACCTGATGCTCCCCTAATTACTCCATCTGAACCTGTAATTACATTTACATTGAAGTCTGTATCTACTTCCAGTGCACTTAATATAACTATATCCAATTTATTAGAAATACATCCATTATTATGTGGATTAGCATATAGGGATGAACTTATTTCATAGTGATCTGGATTTTCTCCTATGGATTTTGCTGCTATTAAGTCAAAGCTCTGTACATCACAGATTTTTGAAATAAGGCCCTCTTTTTGCATTTCTACAAACTGGCCTGTAATTCCACCTAATGCGAAGCTAGCTTTAATATTTTTTTCAATCATCTTTTCCTTTAAAAATCTTGCTACTGCAAGGGATGCTCCACCGGAACCACTCTGTATTGAAAATCCTGGTACAAAATATCCTGAAGCTTCTATTGCTTCTGCTGCATACTGTGCAATCAAAAGTTCTCTTGGGTTCTTTGTATATCTTGTTGCCCCGGATGCTATTCCCTTAGGATCACCAATTGCATCTACCTTAACTACATAGTCTACATTATTTTGTTCTATACTTGCAGGTACATTTGGATATGGTACCAAATTATCTGTAATAAGTACTACTTTGTCTGCATACTCTGCGTCTATTTTAGCATATCCTAATGAACCACAAAAAGATTTTCCTGTATATCCATTGGCATTTCCATAGTCGTCACAGCTAGGTGCGCCTAAAAATGCCACATCTATTTTTAAATCTCCTGCTTCTATAGCTCTTGCTCTTCCACCGTGGGAACGTATTATAATAGGTGTATCTAATATTCCATTTGATATAGCTTCTGCAAGTGGTCCTCTAACACCACTAGTTATGATTTTAGTAACAACACCATTTTTTATGTGTTCAATTACTGGTTCATGAACACTGCTTAAAGAACTTGGTGCTAAAGTTAAGTTTTTTATTCCCATTTCAGCTATAACGTCCAGCACCATATTTAATATGTAATCTCCAGCTCTAAAGTGGTGGTGGAATGATATTGTCATGCCGTCCTTTAATCCTGTCTTTATTACAGCTTCTTTTATGCTCTCAAGCAATTTACTTTCTCCAGGTTTTATACTGGATATTTTTCTTGCAAATTTTTTCTTTGTTGGTTTAAAATCAAACGGTCCGCCATAAGGTACCAGCTTTCCAATTCCTTCTATGTAATCTGGTATTTCTCTTCCTATTTTATTCTTAGTCAATGTCTTCTCCTCCTTCACTTACGCATATACCTGAAGCTTCTGCTAACATCAAAGCTCTCTGTGCACGTTCTATAATAGGTTTATCTACCATTTTCCCATTTAGCGAAACTACTCCAGATCCTTTTTCTGCAGCATCTTTTGCAGCTCTTATAACACGAACGGATTTATCTATTTCTTTTTGTGAAGGTGTATATATCTTATGAACAGGGGCAATTTGCCTTGGATTTATTACGGACTTTCCGTCAAATCCCAACTGCTTTATAAGTTTTACTTCATTTATGAATCCTTCTTCATTGTTTACATCGGAAAATACTGTATCAAAGGCATATATTCCTGCTGCTCTGGCAGCTAATAATACATGGCTTCTTCCTGCAAGAAGTTCTATTCCATCTAAAGAACGGGTTGTCTTTAAATTTGTAACATAATCTTCTGCCCCTATTGCTATTCCCATAAGTCTCTTGCTTGCTGTAGCTATTTCATAGGCATTCATAACTCCTATAGCACTTTCAACAGCTGCCATAATTTTTGTTTTTCCAACAGGTATTCCTGATTGCTTTTCAATTCTTTCGATTTCTTTTTCTACATCTATGACATCTTGTGCACATTCTGTCTTTGGAAGTCTTATAACATCAGGTTGTGCCCTTACTATTGCCTCTAAATCTTCCATTCCAAAAGGCGTATCAAGACCATTTATTCTTACTACTGTTTCTATACCTTCATAATCTATAGATTTTAGTGCATTGTATACTAAAAATCTAGCTGTATCCTTTTCATTTAGGGATACTGAATCCTCTAAATCAAACATTAGAGAATCTGCTCCATATATATGTGCATCCTTAACCATTCCTGGATTGTTTCCCGGTACATACATCATTGTTCTTCTTAACTTGTACATTACTTTTCCACCTCCCAGTTGAATTTTGTTTCTTCTGCTGCCCTCATAACTGCAGCTTGTACCCTTGCTTTTATGACACAATCTAAAGCCCCTTTGTCATTGGCACCTACAATGGCACTTTTTACATCTAGTTCCTTTAGAGTATCCATTATAACTTTTTTTATCTGGTCTCCAAATTGTTTTTCCACAGAACTTTTTAACTTTATAGCCACCTCATTCTCTGGATTAGGCTGTACTGATATCGTAATATCGCTGGACTCAAATGTTCCTGCTATAGCAGCTTTTTTTATTTCCATAAGTGAACCTCCTATATTAAATCTCTTTTATTTTCAATTTTATTAATTATTGGTATTGCCTCTTTTGAACACAAAAATCTGTAGGTAGTGTCCGGTACTAAATCTTTTACCTGTGAAAGTTTCTTCTCTTTTATGAGATTTCTTACCCTTGATGCACTAATAACTTCTTCATTTGTACTAAACCTTGGGATTTCCATAATTTCTACGCCACAAGGAGGAAGCACTTCCTTCATCACATTATTGTAAGTTCTAGTAACATCACAAAAGGGTTCCTCTCCTACATATCTTCTAGTAATACCTAACGCAGGTACTATGTTTTTAGTGAAGATTTCTATATCCAGCAGCGACTGCAGCCTGGCTACCTCATTCTGCTTTTTTATAAAATAGGATGGAAAAGTTGCGCTTGAAATTACATAATCTTCACCTTTATGAAATATTACATTGTTTAAATGCTGTACTCCCTGCCTGGCTAATTCGTATCTCACATCAGATGGAAAAACTGATTTGTTCTCCCATACTATAAATACATGAACTACGTCGCTTTCTCTAGAAGCCTTTTCAATTAAGTACTTATGACCTAGAGTAAAAGGGTTGCAGTTCATAACAAGAGCTGAAACTACCCTTCCATCTACCTTCTTCTTTTTTAACTTTTCTATAAACTTATATATACCTAAAGGATCATTTTCCAGCAAAAGAACTTTGTCCATAACCTTGGCCACTTTATAAAATCCCATATCACTGAACATTTTATAGTTCTTAGGCTTCGTGTAAATAAAAAGGTGGCTGTTTCCACGTCTGTATTCTTCTGCTACCAGTTCAGATATTATTTTGTTCGAGATTCCCATGCTCCTACAGCTGTCATCTACGGCTATACATTTTAAAATTCTATCTTCAAAGGACCCTGTAGCAATTATTTTATCTTCTTCATATATAGCAACTGTGTATTCTACATTTTTATCAAATCTTAGTCCCTGTTTTAAAAGAAATTGTTCTACTTCCTGCAGTCTTCTAAAATCTCTTTTATCTATTATTTCTTCTTGTAAACTAAGGTATTCCACTGCAGCCACCTCCTCTCTAAGTCAACAACAAATACATAATTATGCTGTAAATTTATTATTTTTTTGCGCTACATCCATAACTGCTTTGGAAACTGCATCACAAACATTTCTATTAAATACACTTGGTATTATATATTCTTCATTTAATTCATCTTTCTTTACTAAATTTGCAAGTCCTTTAGCTGCTGCAATTTTCATTTCATCACATATTTCCCTAGCTCTTACACTTAAAGCTCCCTTGAAAATTCCCGGAAAAACTAAAACATTGTTTATTTGATTTGGAAAATCTGACCTTCCTGTTGCTATAACCTTAGCTCCTGCTTTTTTTGCTTCCTCAGGCATTATTTCAGGTGTTGGATTGGCTAACGCAAAAATTATACTATCTTTGTTCATACCTTCTACCATTTCACCAGTTACTACATTTCCAGCAGAAACACCTATAAAAACATCTGCATTCTTCATTGCATCTTCTAATGTTCCCTTTTCTAAACTTCTATTTGTTACCTTTGCTATTTGTTTCTGAGGTTCGTTTAAGCGGTCATCTCCTTCGTAAACTATACCGTTTATGTCACAAAGTACTATGTTTTTTACTCCTGCCGAAATCAAAAGCTTAGCTGTTGCAATACCTGAAGCACCGGCACCGTTTATAACAACTTTTATATTAGTAATATCTTTATTTACTATTTTTAAAGCATTGTACAGGCCTGCTAAAACTGCAATGGCAGTACCATGCTGGTCATCATGATATATTGGTATATCTAATTCTTCTTTTAGCTTATCTTCAATATAAAAACATTCAGGTGCTTTTATATCCTCAAGATGTATTCCGCCAAATCCCGGTGCAATATTTTTAATAGTTTTTACTATATCATCAGGATCTGTAGAATCTACGCATATTGGTATTGCATTTACATTTGCAAATCTTTTAAGTAATAATGCTTTTCCTTCAACTACCGGAAGTCCAGCTGCTGATCCTATATTCCCAAGTCCTAATACTGCGGTTCCATTTGTAACTACAGCTACTGTCTTTCCTTTTATTGTATACTCATATGCCTTTTCTTTATCCTTGGCAATTTCCAGACATGGACCTGCTACACCTGGTGTATAAGCTACTGCCAAATCATCGCCGTTTCTCAAAGGCATTGTTCCAACGACTTCTATGGTACCATGCTTTTCTCTATGTAATTTTAAGGATTCTTCTTTTACATTCATACCCATACTTTTCTAGTTAGGCTCAGTAATAAACCTAACCGTGCCTCCTTTTTATATTAAACTTATAAATAAATGCTAAATTAAATTGTTTATAACAATATCCCTTATAGTTTTTAATTTAATCTCTTTCTTAATTTACTAATATAATAGCAAACTTATTTAGTTTTGTCAAAACATTTGTAACAAAACTAAACATTTATTTAAATAAATTCTTGCATTTTTCTTCTTATAATCGTATTCAGGCTTTAAAATAGTCTTATAGTCTTCTTTTTAGAAACATTTCTTTCAACAAATGTTAAGTATATTAACATTTATTAATATATGTTTTAACATTAAATTCCAGTATGGAAGTAATAAAAATACTCCTATTTTTATAAAAATTTTATATAAAAACAAATAAGGTAGCTGCATAAAACATAAATTTATGCAGCTACCTTATCACTTACTTCTATAAACTTTTCATATATTCTTCTACTAAATATAAAAACACAGTTACCCCTAATAAATCTGCACTTCCTCCTGGGCTTACGTTTTTCTCTATGAATTCATTGCAGAGATCATTTATTTTTTTTCTTCCTTCACTAATCCTCATTCCTCCAGCTGAAAGTACTTCCCTAGCTTTTTCTTTAACTTCCTCTAAAACTTCAGGCGAATGCCTGTATATTATAGTTGAATCATCACAAATTTGCATTATTCCAATAAGAGTATGTACCAATCTATCATTAGTATTTAAATCCACATTTTTCTTATAAAAATCCAGGGAAAAATCAAAAACTGTAGGTAATCCTCTCTCTACTTCTCCCCGTACACCTTCTGTTTTATATTTAATAAATAATTTTTCTCCATGACTTAAATTTGTACTATCTTTTAAAGTAAAAAGTTCCTTTGAAACTATACCCTTTGTCATTTGTTTTATAATGCTTCTAATTTTACCAAATTTTTTCCCCTCATAAATGGCTTTTCCTACAGCTGCACAGGTAACACCCATTAAAAATAGCATTCCTTTGTGGGTATTAACTTCTTTTGTCTTAATAAACATATCTTTTTCAGCTTCCATTCCTAAATTTCTAATACTATTAAATAGTTCTTTATAGGATTTATCTGAAAGTCCTTCTTGAACAAACATAGTCATATATCTGCTTAAAACAGAAGTGCTGTCTATAAAAGTAAAAAAGTTCATATCCTTATGAGCACCACAGGACACAGGTGACACCAGACCAGGACTAGGGTAACAAGAAACTTCATAAATCATAGCTTGTACTGCGAAACCTCCAATTATCATAGAAATTTCGTTTATCTGAAACATCTTTTCATTTTTCATTTTGTTTTCTCCATATATTATTTTTATCCTATAGCTAATATATATAACTTTTTTAACCGTACAAAATACGAAATATATTTTATCATAGTTACAGATAAAATGCTATAAGACCTATACTTCTAAAAGTTTACACTGTTTCAAAAATTGTGGTTTACAATCACACATATTTTTGAAATTCATATATTATATAGAAGTACTTTACAATATTGGAGGAACTATTATATGCATTCAAATCACATTAGATGCAAATTCCCGCGCTTTTTTCCACCTCAACACCAGCCACATCAACCTGGTATTGAATATATTATGACACCTAGACCAATTTTCGAACCACCATTATGTGCACAATATCAAACAGGAAAAAGATTATTAAACAAAGTAGCTTTAATAACAGGAGGAGACAGCGGCATCGGGCGTGCTGTAGCATGTGCTTATGCAAAAGAAGGGGCTGATATTGCCATTGTCTATCTAAATGAACATGTGGATGCAGAAGAAACAAAATCTAAAATAGAAAAATTGGGGCGAAGATGTTTAACCATTCCAATCAACATAGGGGTCGAAGAAAATAGTAAAATTATAATTCAAGAAGTTATAAATCATTTTGGTAAATTAGATATTCTTGTAAATAATGCTGCAGTACTTTATTACAATAATTCTATAGAAGAAGTATCTAGCAAGCAATTAGAGTGGACTTTTCGTATAAATGTATTTTCCTATTTTTATTTAACCAAAGCAGCTTTACCTTATATGAAACCAGGCAGTTCTATCATCAATACTTCTTCACTAGTTGCTTTCAATCCTCCTTATGGAATATCCCTAGAATATGAGGCTTCAAAAGCTGCTGTTGCCAATTTCACTATAAATTTAGCCCGCAGTTTAATTTCAAAAGGTATACGTGTAAATGGTGTAGCCCCAGGTGAAACCTGGACACCTCTAATTCCAGCAGGATTACCTGCAGATAAAGTTGCCGTTTGGGGTTCAAAAACACCAATGGGAAGAGCTGCCCAGCCATTTGAAGTTGCTCCAGCCTATGTATTCTTAGCTTCCAACGAATCAAGTTATATGTCAGGACAAACAATCCATATGTATTCTTAACAAAGTTAATAAAATCACAGTTTTAGGATATTATATTTCTAAGACTGTGATTTTATTAATCTTACTTACTATTGTCCAAAATATTTACATAAAGATCTTCTGGTTTTATATCTTTCTTTAAAAGTCCTTGTTTTTTTAACCAATCTATATTGTTCTGCCAAACACTTTTATCCTGATTCAAGAAAGGCTCACCATTTGACTCCATCTTAGGAAGAAGTATATTCATACTTTTTTCCTCTACTGCTTGTACTAGAGGGAAGCTATCCTTTTTTTGGTTGTCCATAAGTATTTTTAAAGCTGCCTTAGGATTTTTCTTAGTATATTCGAATCCCTTTTGAGATGCCTTCATAAACTTTTTAAGTACTTCAGGTTTTTCCTTAAGAGTTTTGTCACTAGTTACAAATACTTCTTCATAATAATTTGGCACTCCATACTTTGCAGGATCAAAATAATTTACAGGATGTCCTTCATTTTGAAGTACTGGAACCTCATGATTTATAAGTCCTCCTGTAGTTGCATCTACTTTTTTAGTTACCATAGAAGATAATAAATCAAATCCTACATCAACCATTTTAACAGAATTTGGATCTCCACCTTCTTTTTTTACCATAGTTTTTACATATTGAACATTTAAAGAATTCCCCGAATAACCTACAGTCTTTCCTTGAAGATCTTTCGGTGAATTTATATTTTTTTCCTTTAAAGCTATTATTACATTAAGCGGTGTATGTACAATAGCTCCTATAGATTTTACAGGAACACCCTGATTTGCTCTTGCAATTACAATATCCGGTTGATAGTATATTCCAATAGTAGCTTTTCCCGCTGCTGGAAGTGAAAGGGGATCTGTAGTATCTGATGGAAATTTAATGTTTACATTAAGTCCTTCTTCCTTATAATATCCATTTTTAATAGCAGCATATATAAAACTGTGTATTGCATTTGGATACCAATCAAGTACTAAATCCACATTTTCTAACTTGCCATCCTTACCTTTCGATGAATCACTACTATTTCCACATCCTACTAACATAACAGCTATCAATAAGAATGCCATTACAAAAGATAAATATTTATTTTTTTTCATACTTCATTCCTCCATTTTACTATTTTGTTTTCTAAAACATTTAATATTTCCACTAAAATTAGAGCAGCTAGTGATAATATGACAATAGGTGCAAACACTCCTGCCCCATCCATTTGTGTCATCATTCTCTTACTAAAATATCCAAGGCCTGCTTCTGCTCCAAGCCACTCACTTACAGCTGCCCCCACTACACTTAAAGGTACTGCCATTTTAAGTGCAGAAAAAAAGTAAGGGAGTGAAGCCGGAAACTTTAACTTCATAAATATATCTTTTTTGCTAGCACCATAGGTAATTAAAAGTTCTTCCATATCTTTTCTTGTAGAACGAAGTCCGTCATATACATTTATAGTTATAGGGAAAAATGTTATAAGTACCGTTACAAGTACCTTACTCCATATACCGTATCCAAACCAAAGTATGAATATAGGTGCAAGTGCAGTAATTGGAACTGTTTGGGTTACAATTACAATTGGATAGAGAGCTCTTTGTATTCTTTCACTTATATTCATAGCCACAGCAATCACTACCCCAAGCACTATAGATATAAAAAGTCCCTCAATAGTAATCAAAAGAGTAGCAGGAAGATGTACTAAAAATAAAACATCTTTAAGTTCCCATATTTTTTCTAAAATGGCAGTAGGAGAAGGCAGTATATACATTGCATCTATATACATTGCTAGAGCCTGCCATATTGCAAAAAACAATACAGCAACTATTATGGATGATCTATACCTTTTCACAGCTTAACCCCCTTTTTTAGTTCACTTATAAGTTCCTCTTTTATCTTTAATATAGGAGGTGTATCTATCATACTTCTAGTCCTTGGATAGTTGAGAGGCACTTTTATTTCTTTAAATTTTCTTATTGGAGTTTCTGATGTAACAAATATCTTAGTTGATAAAAAAAGAGCTTCTTCTACATCATGGGTTATAAATAATATAGTTTTATCTAAAGCTAGCCATTTATCAATGAGCCATTCCTGCATAGAAACTCTTGTTATAGCATCTAATGCACTAAACGGTTCATCCAAAAGCAGCACCTCTGCTCCCGTAAGCAGAGTTCTTGCAAAAGACGCCCTTTGCCGCATACCTCCTGATAAATCCTTTGGATATTTATTTTTATATTTTTCAAGTCCAAAATCTGTTAGCATTTTTTCTGCCTGAACCTGTGCCTTTTTTAAATTTTCACCTTTAACTTCAAGGGGAAGATATACATTTTGAAGTATAGTTCGCCAGGGTATAAGGAGATCATTTTGCGGCATGTATCCTATGTAACCTTTTAAATCATTTATATTTTTATCTTTTAAAATTATATCTCCCCCAAAAGCCTTTTCCAGCTTACAAATAAGTCTAAATACAGTACTTTTTCCACATCCGCTGGGACCTACTATACTTATAAATTCCCCTTTACCTACATCAAAATCGAGATTTTTTATAATAAAATCAGGATCTTCCTCGTATTTGAAACTTACATTTTTAAATTTCAGCATGATTTCACATCCCCTTGTTATAAGCCATGTCCCAGAACATATATTCATACTTGCTTGTATTTATAAATATTTCCTTTAACCTGCTAAATTTCTTTTTCGATATATTTTCTGTCAAATAATCTAACAAATCTATCACCCACCTAGTCTCCTTTTCATAATCACTAGATATATATCCTTTTATCCACTGTCCATAAAACTCATTGTCCAGTGCCCCATCTATTTTACTCAATTTTTTACCAATTAAATAATAACTCCACATACAAGCTAAAAGAGAAGTAGTTAAATCCATTAAATCTCCCATTTGAGCCACAGACAGCATATAGCTTGTATATGAAATATTTTCAATAGAAGCTTTAGCATTTTCTATTTCTTCTTTTTTAATGCCTATTTTTTTCATATAATGCCTATGAATATTCATTTCTCCATTTAATATATTGTCCACCATCTTTGAGAATCCCTGCATTATACTTTCTTCACTGGATTTTACCACCCCTAAGGCATACACTTTTGCATAATCCAAAAGATATATGTAATCTTGAATCATATAAAACTTGAATCTATCTATTTCCAAGTTTCCCTTTCCTATTTGCTTTACAAATGGATGTTCATAGTAAGAATCCCATATATCTTTTACACTTTCGTATAATTTCATAGACGTTTTCATAATAAATTACTCCTTTTTCATCTGACATACACATTATTAATTAAAAATAAAAGGTACAAACCTCTTAGGAAGCTTGTACCTTTATTTATCAATTACATAAAAACCTCTTCCTACGCTGGCATTAACCAGATCAGGTATAGGGTCTAAGAATTATATTCTTACTCTCAGCCGGTAACACCAGCCCCCCTGGGATACTAATTTTATTTAATTTTTACATTATCTATCCAATTTCTATGTTACTACAATAACAAAAATTGGTCAACATGCTAAAAAGGCAAATTTAAACACATATTATATCAAAGTTTAATTCTTTTATACATATCTTTAAAAACAAAAATTCACTTCTGAACGTAAAATAGTTAATTTTAACATTCAAGAGTGAATATGCAAAATCTCAAATATTCTCACAACAATACCTAATTATATATGTCATTTATTTAGCATCCATATTGCATAATTTAATATGCCTGCAAATGACACCCAAAGTATGTATGGTATCATTAAATAAGCTGCTGTTTTATCAATTTTACTAAACTCAAAAGTCGTCATTAAAATAAATACTAACAAAATCATCAGTTCTAGAAAAGCTAAACCATATAACTGAAATCTAAAAAATATAATTGTCCACATAAAATTTAATACCAGTTGGACAACATACAGCGCCAGCACCCTCTTAACATCTTCTCCCTGCTTTCCTTTAATCCATATTCTATATGCAGCTGTACCCATAAGAAAAAATAAAATAATCCACACTATAGGAAATATCCAGCCAGGCGGTGAAAACACAGGTTTAACAAGCTGACTGTACATTTCTCGGTTAGACATTCCTAGAAAAGCACTAATAGCTCCGACTCCTTCTGCAATTACAATACTTATAATAAGTTTTCCAATATGCTTTTCTCCATTTACCTTAAATACGTTACAAAACATAAATTCACCTCCTACTGCTATTATATTTTAAAGGAAAGACTTTTATTCTGAAAATATAATATCTATTAATCGAAAGAATCCTATGCAAAAATGATGCTTGTAATCAATTTCAAGTTATTATATAATTAATTAAAAAACAGAATAGGTGAGGTAAAATGACAGAAGAACAATTAAAATATTTTATAACTGTAGTAGATACTGGCAGTTATATGGAAACTGCCTTAGAGCTAAATATTGCTCAATCTTCTGTTAGTAAACAAATACAAGCATTAGAACGTGAATTAGGTGTTCAACTCTTTAATCGTAAACATAGACGTGTAAAATTAACTATTGAAGGGAAACGATTATTACCCCAAGCTAGGCATACATTAGACGAGATTTATCGTTTAACATATATGTCCAAAAAACTACAGCCTGGTTATAAAGATAGAATAACAGTACTGTCTTTGCCTATTATCGGTAATTTTAATTTATATATTCCAATGAGTCGCTTTGAACTAGAGAATCCTTCTTTTCTAATCAATCTAGTAGAACTAGAAGAACCACGACTATTTCATAGATTGCAAAATAATAGTTTTGATATAGCACTAACTTATTGGTATGGAGAAAATCCAGATAATAGTAAAATTCTTTTTATTCCTGCTGCTGAAGATGAACTTGTTTTAGCTGTTCACAAAGATACTCCTTTAGCAAAATTACATTTTATTTTTCCAGAACAATTAAAAAATTCTTCTCTTATGTTAATGGAACCCTATACATGTATATCTAACTTATGTATGGCTTTTTTTGAACAACATGATATTGCTCCAGATATTATATTTAGAGGAAGACCTGAAACTATTTTGAGTGGTGTAGAAGCTAACTATGGTGCTGCTTTAACAACACGTAAACTAGCAAGTAATTCATCATTTAATAATGTTGTTTTAATACCATTTTCACCTAGTATTTCAATTACACTAGGTGCATTTATTAATAAACATAGTCAAAAGAATCCTAAGATTAACGAACTAGTCAATATGTTAATAGCTAAAATGGCAAATAACAAAAATAAATCTTAGAAGTTCTCTATAAAATCCTGTGTCCTCCCTGATGCATATTATTAATCATATCTAAATTGGAGTTAAATAATTTATACACAATCTAAAATTTAATTGCACTCTCCATAACAGCAAGTTTAAATATCAAAAATAGCAAATGAACTTGCTGTTACTTTATTCAAATCCAATATGAGTTCCGTTCAGTGATTTCCTTTATTTTACAGCAAACCATTTTACATGAATTACCTGTACAATACAGTTAAGAAAAATATGAACTATAAAGTCAATTATTCATTTTTGGAATAAGCAATCAGCTTTTTTTGAATTGGAAAGCTAGTATATAAGATGGTATCTTAAAATTAGATAATTAATTTATTCACAAAATATGCACATAATTATCTAAGCCTATTAGTAGTAAAGGAGGTAAACAAATGGAAAATCAAAAAACGAATACGAACGATTTTCTTAGTGCAACAAACATAACAGGAATTACATCAGCTATTAACGGCTCAAATGGATTAGTAAAAAGTGAGTCAGTACAGGATGATGCATCATCTACGGCTAAAATCGTCAGAACATGTTGTAGAGCATGTATTTCCAATTGTGGTGTTATTGCCCATGTTAAGAATGGGAAAGTAATCAAGCTTGAAGGCGATCCTGAGAATCCAATGAACAAAGGATCAATGTGCGCCAAAGGACTCTCAGGCATACAAGCTCTTTATAATCCAAATCGTAATAAGTATCCAATGCTGAGAGTTGGCAAACGAGGTGAAAATAAATGGAAGCGTATTTCTTGGGATGAAGCTATTGACATTCTTGCCAATAAGCTCATGGAAACCCGTGAAAAATATGGGGCAGAAGCTGTAATATGCTCTACTGGAGGAGGTGGAAACCCTGAGTTTTGGAGTATTTCTAGATTTTGTAATGTATTTGGTACTCCTAACTGGTTTGAGCCTGGTTGTGCTCAATGTTATCTACCACGTACATTAGCCAATGGTCTGATGTATGGCGGTTCGGACTACAGTATCGCCGATTCAAACTGTCTAGAAATTTACGATTCCGATGAGACACCAATCAAATGTCTAGTCATGTGGGGATCCGCTCCTTCATACTCCAGTCCTGCAATGGGCGGAGGCGCCGTTGCAGACCTTCGTGCCAATGGAGTAAAAACCGTTGTAATCGACCCTCGTATGACTCCAGATGCAGCCAAGGCTGATGTTTGGTTACCTATAAGGCCTGGAAGCGATGTGGCACTCATGTTGGCTTGGACACGCTACATTATCGATAAAAAACTTTACGATGAAGATTTTGTCATGAAATGGACAAATCTGCCCTACCTTGTAGACGTCAAAACTAAGATGTTATTGCGTGCTGATAAAAGTAATAACCACAAAATCCCCGATACCTTTATGGTGTGGGATACAAAAACTAACTCAGCTAAGCCACTTACCTATCCTTGGAATGATAACCTAGCTCCTGCGCTCGAAGGAACTTTCATGGTGAACGGAATTGAATGTAAAACTGGTTTTCAGCTTTTAAAGGAGAGGGTTGAACCTTATACTCTTGAAAAGGCAGCAAAAACCTGTTGGCTTGATGTAAACAAAATTGAAGAAGCTATTAATTTATACACACAAAATTCCCCTTCAGGTCTTAACCTAGGTGTTGCTACCGACCAAAGCCCTAACTCAGTACAAGCAGCTATGGCAGCAGTTAACCTAAATGCACTAATGGGTAATATTGAAAAACCTGGAACGTTGATGCAGCGTTTTGCAACAAGTGGTGCTACACCTGTTTTAACGTATATAGTCCCACCTGCCCAGAAAATGCTTCCTGAAGAACAACTAAAAAAGCGTCTGGGTGGTACCGAATACAAAGGGCTTCTTCAGTGGTGGGCAGCTCAACCTTCCAGTGTTAGGGATGCAATTATTACCGGAAAACCTTATAAACCAAGAGTATGGATTGAACGATCCGGTAATAAGTTAGGTGCTGTTGCTGAGAGTGCATCATGGGTTCCTGCTCTTAAAGAAATGGACTTTATTGTACATATGTACATGTATCCTACTTCATTCTCTAACTATGCAGATCTACTCCTCCCCGCATCAGAATGGCTAGAAACAGATATGCCTGTAGAATCATGTAATAAAGTCTTTGCTAGACAAGCTGTTACACACCTATGGAAAACCATGGATGAAACGTTGTTTTGGTCAAAGCTGGCAAAACGCTGTGCAGAACTTGGACATGAAAGCTGTAAGAAATCATTTGATGAAGAATATATGGGTGCTGATCTTCCTTACTGGGATAGCATGGAAGAGCTTCTTAATCGTTGTACAAGTGTTTTTGATATGACATGGGATGAATTCAAGAAAAAAGCTCCTTTTGAATTCTTGCCTAAAAATGAGTGGAAACAGTACTATGTTTACAAACAGATCGATCCAAAGACAGGTAAGGCAAGAGGATTTGATACACCTTCTAAGAAAATTGAAATTTACTTGGAAAGCCTTATTACTTTAGGAAGAACAGGAATGCCTTATTCAACATATAAATTACCTCCTGCTTCAAAAGACTACGATCCACTGCCATACTACTTAGAGCCTTCTGAAAGTCCTCTTGAAGGCAGTGAACTGGCTAAAGAGTATCCTTTAGTTATGACCAATGGACGAATTCCTTTTTATCATCATAATACATTAAGAAATGTCCCATGGTTAAGGGAGATGTATCCTGTGCCTGAAATATGGATTCACCCTACAGCTGCAAAAACTTATGGTATTTCCCATGGAGACTGGGTATGGGTAGAATCTCTAAGGGGTAAAATTAAAGCAAAAGCTAATGTAACAAAAGGCATAAATCCCGGAACCGTATACATGGAGCGTTTTACTTTCCCCGAAAATTATCATACTGAGACCGAAGGATGGCGTGAAATGAACGTCAATGTACTTTCAAAATCAACTGCTCCATTTAATGATGTTGTTGGTACGTACACTTTAAGAGGCTATCTTGTGAAAATTTCAAGAGCCGATGATGGTCCACCAAAAGGTGTCTGGACAAAACCTGAGCAGTTTAAGGCATGGCTTCCTCAGCCATCTGATCCTACGGAGGTGGTTAAGTAATGAAACAGAATATTTTGGTAATTGATGTAGATAAATGTATTGGCTGCTATGGCTGCAAGGTAGCGTGTAAAATGGAGAATGGAGTTGCTCTCGGCTCCTCAAGGAACAAATTATTGACCATAGGCCCCACTGGAACATATCCAGATATACAAATGTATTTTTTACCAGTGATGTGTCAGCAATGTGAGGATCCTGCTTGTGTCAAAGTCTGTCCTACAGGGGCATGTTATAAACGCAGTGAGGACGGTGTTATTGTTATTGACAAAGAAAAATGTATTGGTTGTAAAAGCTGTCATAGAGCCTGCCCTTACGAAATAAACAACTTCAACAACGAAATGAAGGTAATGGATAAATGTACTCTTTGCTCTCATTTAACACAAAATGGTGAAAAACCTGCATGTGTAAAAACTTGTTCCAGCAGAGCCCTATATTTCGGTGATATCAACGATCCTAATAGCGATGTATCAATAGCACTAAAAGAAGCTGGGAGTGAAAATGTATACAGTCTTCGTGATTTTGGTAATCATCCTTCTGTTCGATACATTTTGCGCCGTGACAAATGGATTGATGTTATTCCACAGGAGTGTAACGAACAAGATGGGAGGAAAAGATAGGTGGATAGAAAATCAGATTCCTTGAAGCTTATGAAAAGCCGTGAGAATCTATATCGTTTTTTGATACGTCTTTATAAAATAGAAATAGATGAACCGTTACTTACACAAATGAAAGCTATGAACTTTCCTGTAGAGTGCTGCCAAACTAAACTCAGTGAAGGATACCGGATACTTAGAGAATATCTTGATAATTGCAGCAGTGATCCAATTACCGACCTAGCCAGCGACTATGCAAAAATTTTTCTTGCTGCAGGTATAGCAGACGGCTCTGCTGCCTTCCCATACGAATCAGTATATACTAGTAAAAAAAAGATTATTATGCAGGATGCTTATGATCAAGTAAAGTCGATATATGCCGCAAAAGGTCTTAAAAAAAATGATGATGAAGGGTCTGAATTTTATGAAGACCATATATCTTTAGAACTGGAATTTATGGCTTTTCTATGCCATGAGACACAATACATTTTAGGCACACAGGATGAATCAAAATTCCTGTCCTGTATAAAAGAGCAGATGGATTTTCTAAGTAAGCATCTGTTGAATTGGGTTCCTAGATTTTGTTCTGATATAGAAAGATATGCTGATACAAAATTTTATAAAGGGATTGGAAAAATCACTGATAGCTACTTGGAATTGGATTATGCAATTTTGAAAAGTTTGACAGATTGAATATAAATATGTGTTATAAAAGAATTTATAGAAAGATAGGAGGATTAATCATTGGGTTACTATGTAAGTTCGGAAAGAATGAATCAAATAATCAATGAACTAAAAAAGGAATATAAAATTTATGCTCCAAAGCGTTTTAAAAACCGCGGTTGGAAGCCTAATACCGACTTAATACGTTACGATGAAATTAATTCGGTATCAGAGATCGTTTATGATGAAAAATCCGATTTTTCACCAAAGGAAGTCTTTTATCCTATTAGTCAGACGCTTCTTTATTTTACTGAAGATAATTGTAAAGAAAGTAGCATTGATAATAGTAAAGATATCATTCTCTTTGCACGTCCTTGTGATATTAACGGCATTAAGAGATTAGACACCATTTTCCTTAAAAATGGTAATCAGGAGGATAACTATTATAAACGGCTGCGTAATAAATTAAAAATCTTTATGTTGGAATGCCGGGAAGAGTTTGATAATTGCTTCTGTGTGTCCATGGGTTCAAATCAAACTGACAATTACAGTGCCGCAGTAAGGTTCGAGCAAAATGGCTTACTAGTAGAAATCAAAGATAATGAATTCAAAAAATACTTTGACGGCGAAACTTCAAGGAACTTTACTCCTGAGTTCGTTCAAAACAATCAAAAAAAAGTTAAATTACCAAAAATCGATAGCACTAACACTTTGAAAAAAGTGTACAACTTAGAATTTTGGAAAGACTTCAATGATAAGTGTTTAAGTTGTGGTGCTTGCAATACAGTCTGCATAACATGCAGCTGTTTCGATACCAGAGACATAATATATAATGAAACCAGCCTTAACGGAGAGAGAAGAAGAGTATGGTCATCCTGTATGCTTGAAGATTTCACAATTATGGCTGGTGGACATGGTGTTAGAAATACAGCTGGTGAAAGGATGCGATTTAAAACCTTACACAAGGTCTATGATTACAATTCACGCTTTGGTGGAGATGAACATATGTGTGTGGGATGTGGCCGCTGCATTAAACGATGCCCTCAAGAGATTTCATTCTCTGATACTATAAGCAAATTGAGTGAAGAAGCAGCAAAAATATCAAATGAGAAAAAATCATCTACGGAGGTGACTAAATAATGAAAAATATCACACTACCGTCACCACATAAAATTCTAAATATCATACATGAAACTAATGCAGAATACACCTTCAGGGTAGAGTGTGACGTTGAAACCAAACACGGCCAATTTTTTCAACTATCAATCCCCAAAGTAGGTGAAGCTCCAATATCTGTAAGTGGCAAAGGAAATGGCTGGATTGAGTTCACTATACGAAAAGTAGGACGACTTACCAATGGTCTTTTTGCTCTAAAGCCTGGAAATATGTTGTTTATGAGAGGACCTTATGGAAACTCCTGGCCGATAGATAAATTCAAGAACAAGGATTTGATAGTAATTGCTGGTGGAACAGGTCTAGCTCCAGTTAGAACTCTTTTGAACTATTTTTATGATCACCCGGATGAGATCAAATCAGTTAATGTGATTATAGGTTTCAAAGATATAAACTGCGTTTTATTTGACTATGATCTTAAAAAATTCAAGTCTAAATTCAATATGATCTGCACCTTAGACAATGATAAAGCAGAGGGATTTGAAACTGGAATGGTCACTGCACACATCAAAAAAATCCCATTTAGCAGCTTTAGAGACTACAATGTAATTATGGTTGGTCCTCCAATAATGATGCATTTTGCAGGTAGGGAGTTACTTGTAAATGGTGTTGAAGATTCTAAAATATGGGTATCATTTGAAAGAAAAATGTCTTGTGCAGTAGGTAAATGCGGCCACTGTAAGATAAATGAAACTTACGTTTGCCTTGAAGGACCTATTTTTAATTATACCAAAGCCAAAGACTTGCTGGACTAAATGACAACTTGAAAACAGGAACCTTGAATAAATATCAAAGTTCCTGTTTTCATTAAAAGCTATTACTGCATTGTTAGTTTGGCTTTCAAAATATCCTGTGGCACTAGAAATACTGTATCCCAATTTTATTAAAACATTCTGCAGTGCTGCTACATCATTACTTCTCATTCCTAAACTTAAAGGCAATGTAGCAATATACAAAGGCTTACTATTTATTGTAATATTAAACTGCTTTATACTATCATAGCTCTTTGTACTTAACCCATCCCTGAAGGACTTACACCTGTGCTGTTAGCATAAAAACTTAATGCAGTTCCTACATAAAAGTATCCACTTACATCTAAATTTTTGATTTGAGGATTATATACATTTAAATTTAAGGTACCTTGAACATCAAAGGCTTTTTCGGATAGTGAATCCTTAAGGTATCCTATTACTTGATAACTTCCTGCAACTGCAGGTTTAAAACTAAAAGTATTTGAACTTAAATAACCACTATCAGCTGCTATGCTGCTTCCATTCATAACCACAAATCTATATTGTGCGCTGCCAGAACCATTTACTTCACTTATAGTATAATTCACAGTACCTCCAATAAAGATAAAATTTGGTGAACCAGTATAAGTCATAGTAGGTTGAGCATACACTTTAGCAGCCATAGTTTTCATGCCATCATAATCCTTTGTTGAAAGTGAATTTTTCATATACACTGTTATATTATAGTCCCCTGCAAAATCATTTTTTTAACAATACAAATTAGAAATTTATTTTTATATACAAATTTCTAACTTATATATGGTATACTATAAAAAATATTACATATTTAGGGGAGGTTCATAATGAAAAATAAAACAAAATTATTTGCAATTGGATTACTTTCAGCTGGAGCTTTAGTTCATGTTATCCATAAGGTAAGGAAAAAATCTAACTCAGAAAATATGATTATAATATCAGATAACGATTCTGATATTGATGATAAATTAAGGTTGCTTCTATCTCAGGGCAAAAAAATTAGAGCAATTAAAGAAGCTAAACATGATTTGCATCTTAATTTAAGGGATGCCAAGAAATATGTAGAACAATTATAATCCATACATTAATGTAGAAATTGAAAAAGCTCCGGATTTCCGGAGCTTCCTTTTTAATGTCATCAATACATTTAATATTTTAAAATAACTAAAATAATTAGGAGATGTTCATGTTGTAAATTTAAATAATAAAAATATAACACAAATTTTAATTATATAGTGTATTTTTCACCTAGTTTGTAATATAATAGTAAATATGTAGGGTGAGTGGATTACAGGAAGCTGTATACATTCACAAAACTATGTCATGCATGAAAAAACTTATATGAGCAAGTAGCTTTTAGCCGAAGCTACTTGCTATTTTCTTTTTTAGGTTTATCTACATCGACCCTAACATCATTTAAAACTTTATCTTTTGAAACACTTGTCTTGCTTTCAAAAAACATTTTAATTTTATCTTGTTTATAACAAAATACTGATAAAATACACAAACTCGATACTTCAGTTATGGAAAGCACTATAATGCACAAAAAGAAAAAGCTCATTCATATTACCTCCTCCCATTGTGTCAACCCATTATACCTGCAATCCACTCATATAGCAATTACGGGAGGAGGTAATTTGCATAACATAATTTATTGCTACTAAATACATTATATCACATTAAACCATAATTATGGTAAATTAAAGAATAACAATTTGTTAATTTATTGAAATTTTAAAAACAATTAAATTATATCGAAAAAGATATGCCTAACTGAGGGTTGATCTAGATTCTATATATAATTATATGCTATTACCTATTGAATAAATTACTATTTAATGCTATCATTTTATTAATAAATTTATATTTTGACAAATACTGTCAAAGCCTGTATTGACCCATTAAAGTACAGGTTTTAAGATGTATCTATTTTAAATCTTATTTATATACTTGAATAATTTCTAATAATCAGTTCACTATATTTGTATTTTTACTAACACGCCTTTCTACTAGATTATGATTTCTCTTAACTTCATCTATACTAAAATCTTTATATAGATCTCTTATTATAATTTTAAAAATTAGAAACCGGTTGGAAATATTTTAGGAAACTCTTTATTATCAATACTTTTAGGATTATAATAAAAATAAGAAATGGCTAATTTACACAATTTGAACCTTAACATGAGAAAGGATTTTGTTTATGGAACAGAATAAAAAGGCAAATAAAAAATACAACCACTTTTTGTCGTTAACTATATTTATATTTTTAACCTTATGGTTTGCATATCTAAAAAAAACTATAGTTTCTCAACATATTATGTATTCTTATCTTGATTCTAAAATACCTTTTGTGAAAGAATTCGTTTTAGCGTATTATTTCTGGTTTGCTTATATGTCTATCGGTTTTGTATATCTTGGTTTTGTATCAAAAATAGATTTCTATAAAATGGAACTATTTCTTTCATTAAGCATGACTATTTCCTTTATAATATTTATACTATATCCAAATTCTCAATTTCCCAGACCAAGTGTACCAGGTAATGATATTTTTTCTAGGCTAGTTAATTTTATTTATGACCATGATGGCACAAACAATGTATTTCCAAGCATTCATGTTTGTAATTCCATTGGAGTTCATATAGGCTTAATTAACTGTTATAAATTAAAAGATAAAACTTTAATTAAAAATTTATCATTTATAGCTGCACTATTAATATGTGCTTCTACAGTATTTATAAAACAACATTCAATCATAGATATTGTTGGAGGAGTTATTCTTGCTGCAATAATTTACATATGTATTTATCAAATACCAAAATTATTTATGTCTTCACTAAAAATGGGCAACTTAAAAATTGAAAACAGGAAATACTAATTCGATACCTATAATTCTCAGAGATAAATAATAGAACTACCTTAGGTTAGTTCCATTATTTATCCTTCTATCTTAAATTTCACTAAAAACTTAGTGATTTCAGGACTACTTTCCACATATATTCTTCCATTATTTTCTTCAACTAATTGCTTAATAATATACAAACCAAAGCCATGATCACTTTTCTTAGTGGTTTTTGTGGAAAACCCTCTATCAAAAATCTTTTTTCTTATGTTCTCTGGAATGACATCCCCATTATCAGCTACTTCAATACAAAAATCTTCATGTTCTGTAAAAGTACTTACAGCTATCTCCTTATAATCTGTATATGACTTAGATTGAAATGCCTCAAAAGCATTGTCTACCAGGTTACTTATTATGCTTATCAATTCATCCTGTCTAATTTTTATCAAATCAAAGGGTTCATCAATCATTACTTCAAAGTCTATATTATTTTTCACAGCATAATTGTTTTTGATAGATAGCAATCCGTCTATGTAATCATTTCCCGTATCCAAGTATTTAAAAGTTGATTTTACGGTATCTGAAATTTTCAACACATAGTTATTTATTCTTTCAACAGTATTAGGCTTGTTTAACAAACATAGTCCCTGTATAACATTAATATGATTTCCAAAATCATGCTTTTCCTGCCTTATTATGCTAATTATTTCCTCCATATTTTTAATTTGGCTTTCTTTAACCTTATACTTAGAATTTATATTTACAAGTGTTTGTTTTTCTTTTAAATTTTTGAATTTAAAAATTAGAAATATAAAATATACAGTAAAAATTAAGATATTATAGGTTTGTATATTTTTTATATTAAGAATGCTAAAGTTAATACAAAATGCAAAGAGAGTAACTACTCCTGATTCAATTATTAAGTTAGAAAAAACAGCCCCCTCTTTTTCAAATATTTTAAGTTTAACAAAATAGGAATTAAATTTAAAAATCACAGCTGCAATAAAAACTTGTAATACTTTAGAAATTGCTATCATGATTTCAATATATTTAGACTCTAAAATGACTTGATTTAAATCTACATTATATACAAACATTTCAATAACTTCAATAAAAAATTCTGTACTAAAAACTATTGTAAAAAATAAACAAACTATAACCATAGAATCAAATATTCTTATTTTTGTAACCCAGGCAAGTAATAAAATATCAAATATTACAAGAATAAGTGAATGATAAGTTAAGGAGATATGAAATGTACTCCAATAAGTTCCAAGAATAAACAGTATACAAAATAGTCCTGACCTAACTTTATTTTGAATCACAAATTTTTTCTTATCATATAACGCTTCAAAAATACCTAAAATAAGTAAAGCTTCTATAGTATCTGATGCTATTTCTCTTATAATAATCATATACTATCCCCTTTGTTTTTAAATTTGATTTTTTATAAACGTTACAATTTAATATTTTTAATCATAACATTTATAAAAAATCATAAGTTAGTATATTACTTTAAAAGTTCATCAGGACATTTTGGTTGATGACCACAACCTGATGATGCTGGAGTTATAACTAATGCTGCTAGAAACAAAGACAAATAACCTACCATTTTCATACTTTTCTTTAAAACACTCTCTTTTAAATTTTTCATTTTTCATATACCTCCTATAATGTTTTAATTTATAAGTTCTACAATAATTTAGATTTTCCTGCTATATATTACAAAAAAAAATAGAAATAAAAAAATAATTTTTATTTTGTAAATATTTGGTATGTAAGATTCATCAAAAATGGAACTATGTTAAACCATAGCTCCATTTTTTGATATGATAAGGCCTATTAGTACAGCAAACCTCTATTTCATAATTTAACTCTTTTTAACAGGATTATATTTGGATTTAGTTTTATCTTCAGAATTTATTTTTTATATAAGTGTAACATAACTATTCCATAAATCCCTCATGTCTTTAAAGTACTTGTCTTTGGTAATATAATATATTGTGTCAAGCTGCTTTACATGTACGGAGTGATAGTATCCTGCACTATTGGGTTTGGAATTGTTTGTTATATAGTACAAATCATAACTCGTAAAACCTCCAATATCGTAGTAAGGCAAAATACATTTAAGGCTGTCAATTCCCTTATTGAAATACTCATAGGCAATATTAGAATAGTACTTGTTTTGAGCTTCTTTAACGTGCCACCAATCATATAATCCCATTAGAGTAAAAATATATCCATTTAATGTATAGGAACTAGTAGTATTTACATACTCTTGAAAAAATATCTTGTTTCTTAAATTTGTGTCCAGTGCCTCCAGTGTATCCATCACACCTCCTTCTGAAACAGGTGTAATAAGATATTTTAGAGCTTTATTTCCAGCTTCTATATATTTTTTATCTCCCGTTATTTTAAATGCCCTTTCAAATACACTTAATGCCTGACCTTGTGCCATGCTCGATGTCCATCCCGGTTTCAAGTCATCATAGTGATTGTATGCAAAGTTATATTTTAGAGCACCTCTTTTATCCATATAATTAATTAAAAAATCCGCACAGTTTAAAAAACTTTTTTTCGTATCATTTCCATTTATATATTTGCCATACATAGACAATGCATACAATTCTACTGATACAGGGTTATAATAAAACTCATCATTATATTTATGCATAGGTATATTATTTGAATCGAACTTAAAATCAGCACAGTTTTCATAATTACTCTTTTCACAATCAAAATAGCACTTATAAGGACTATAATAATGACTCAATTCAGCTGAATATCCCTTTAACTTATACTCCTCTTTTGATTTAGATACTACTTGAATAAAATCGGGACAATATCTGTATTTTGTAGAAATTGGTTTTTTTACATCAGCTAACTTTTTATAGACAAGTACCTCATTTTTAATATACCTTGGTGCCTTACTCTTTAATATTGAATTATATCCTTTAATCGCAGAATCAAATTTTCCTAAAACATGATATTTTTTGCTTGTACAGAGCATTTCATTAAACATAACCTTTCCATTTTTACTATTTAAACTTACTGAAGCATGCCCTATATCGCTGCAAAAAATAATGATAATACTAAAAACTAAGAATACTTTTTTTACAAATTTCATCAGTTTTCTCCTTTTTAAATCAAATTTCTAATCCCTAGTATTATTTTTCAAATATGTAGTTTTTATTAAAGTTTTTATCTGATAGCTGCCTACTGTAACACTCCCACGCACACGGCGAAAGCGACTATCACCAAATCAAAGATTTGGGATATCTGCTTGCACTCTGTGAAAGCGACTATCACCAAATCAAAGATTTGGGATATCTGCTTTTCCCACTAAATAAGATTCATTGATATATTGCAGCATGGAACTAACTCATGTTATATATTTTTTAATATTCATAAAATTTTATCTAAATGCCGGAAATTACTTACTTTTTTTAATCCATAAATTATAAATACAATTCCTAAAATTGTAAGGGAAACAACTGCAATTAAATTTTGAATTTTATACATATGTGGTACATATGCAAGTACAAACGCAATACTATTAAATAACACATGAGAATACATACATAGGTATATTGATTTTGTTTTTACATAAACATATCCTAGTAAAACACCTAGTAAAAAGCCATTAATAAATTGGATTCCATTTAAGTGGACTATACCAAATAATAAAGTTGATACTATTATTGACTTTTTAACTGAATATTTCTTTAATAATCCTCCAAGTATAACTCCTCTAAATACAAATTCCTCCATAGCAGGTCCAACAATGCAAACATATATGATAAATGGCATTTGAATAATTTCACCAATAGATTTCAACATAGATTTAGGCATTAGTATTTTACTAAAAGGATCAAGCACAAAAATCACTAAATTATTGGAAATAACTTCAAATCCCACTATAGCTACAGTTACATAAAAAATATTTCTTATAGTAAATTTTTTATAAACTTCTTTTAAAAAAAGATCCTTATCTGACCTAATTATATAAAGTTTGTAAAATATAATTGTAGTTACAGCAAGTATCATTAATGCCATAATTGTATTGAGCATAAACATCTCTAATTGAGATTTGTCATTTATAGAAAAAGCTCTTGTAAAACCTCCTATAAGACACAGTATAATCACATAAATAATTGCAGCACCTACCGCATCCTTAACAGCCATTTTTTCAAATTCTAATGATTCATTTTCAATATTATATATAATCTTAAATGGATTTAAACTGTTCACAAATATCTCCCCCTCCAATTAACATATTCTATCCACAAATATAAAAAATTTTGTAATTAAATTATACTACTCATAAATTGATAAATATGTAAATTCTGCTAATTGTAATTGAAGATTTACCAAAAAATAAAAATGCACCTATAAATGTCAAAATAGAAACATTCATGGTACACTCTTTTCTTAAAATATATACTCCATATTCTAATGCTTTTTATTTAAAATTGTTTCAATCCAGTTAAAAATACGTTCACCTGCAATTAACTTAGCTCCAACCTGACAATGTTCTTCAGCTCCTTCTTCTTTAGTAAAAAGCATAAAATCCTTTTTACACTTGAGATTATCATAGAGAAGTTTTGCTTGTCCTTTAAAGTATCCTTCATTTTCAGTATCAATAACAAGTGTAGGACACTCAATTTTTTCTGCTGTTCCTTTAAGGTAATAATTTTCTGTTTTTAGGAAACACTCAGCAGGCGTCTTTGCGTCAAATACATACATTGCATTTGAAATTGACCACTTAATCGCTGAACTTTTTTTCATTTCTTCACACATACTGTTATTAACTTCTTCTGTATTATTACGCACATATTTGAAAAAACCTTCCCTTGAAAAATTAGAAGGTCTCCTGAACCCCATGAAATCATATACCCCTCCATTAGCAATGCAAGCTGCTATACGTTTTTCATATGCTGCCGCTCTTGGGGCAAGATATCCTCCAAAACTTTCCCCCATAAGCACAATACGATTTGGATCTATTTCTTTTCTTGAAATTAGATAATCTATTACAGGTGTTACAACTTTTTCATAATCATATCTAAAGAATAAATGCTGCTTTCTAACAGCTTCTCCCTGTCCAGGACCTTCAAAGGTAAAAAAGTTCATACCCCTTGCTAAGGCTGACATTGCCATTCCATAAAATTCTTCTTTAGTTCCATCAAATCCATTCACAACTACTAAAACAGGTTTTTTTTCATCTCCTCCATGATAAAAATGTCCTGGCAATGTTATATTTTCGTATGGTATTTTAACAGCTTCTATAACAGGTTTATTTAATTTCATAACCTTGGAAAAACATTTAACACCTGCATCATAGAGTTCATTTATTCTTGAATCATTTGGATTCTCATGCAAATAAAATTCAGCTGTCCTATAATAATTAGAAGCTCTGAGATATGCCCCTTTTGCACTAACCAAATGGCCTTCCAAATAACATTTGTCTGCAAATGCATGAATTCTCTTTGCAAGTTTAGTCCATTCTGTGCACCAACTTTCAAAATCTCCTTCCAATATCTTGTTTGCAGTTGAAATTACTTCTCCTATATCAGAAGCTCCAGAAACAGCTCCTCCAAGAAGTCTCAGTACCTGAAATGAAAATTGCTCATCTTTAAAAATTACCTTCATAATTAATTTTCTCCCTTCACTAATTGGCCAATATTAGGTATATTTAAGCTTCCTTTATGTACTCCTAATATTCTTTCAGCTATATCTTCACAAGCTTTAGCCTTTATTTTTAAATCTTCAAGATTTGTATGGAAAATTCCAGGATCAAACATAAATCCAGTAGCTACTAGCATATACTCTGCAGCTTGTTTTGGATACTTAGTATTAAATGCTCCCTCAATTACTCCCTGTTCTATAATTGAAGCATAAACAGGTATTAGTTTATTTATAGAATTTATAATAAATTTTTGGTGAACCCCAGCATTTTTTTCAGTATGAAGCTCTAAAAACAAATCATCTTGTCTTCTATTTAAGTCAAATTCAATTTTTGCAATTAAATTAAACTTTTGAATTGCATTTAGCTCTTCTCGTTTTTGAATATCAATAATTTTTCCAACTCTTTCTTCTGATAAATTTTCAAGTACTGCAAGAAAAACATCCTCTTTGGACTTATAGTAAATATAAAATGTACCTTGAGCTATACCTGCTAATTTTACAATGTCACTTATGACTGTCTTTTCATAGCCTTTTTCTCTAAACAGCCTTTGTGCTGCTTTTAATATATCTTTTTTCCTCTCTTCTGGTTCTTTAACTGTCCTGCTCATTTTTTCCTCCTCACTTTGAATGACATCATTCATTAAGTCTATAATATCATAATGAATGATGTCATTCAATAAAAAGTTATATTTAACTACTCTATGTTAAATATAAAGCAGTTAAATATAACTTTAATTTAAAATGTGCCTCCCTTTAAAACATTCATTAATTGTAATAAGTCCGTTTCATTAGCACCTTGCTTTTTTACCTTATGGTCGATAGACATATGGCTTTTACCTGATAAAGCAGATAAGCAGTATTGTGCTGCATCATACCCTGCTAAATTTTGCGATAATTTTTTCTTTTCCATTTTATCAATAGGAATTTTACTTATTAAATGCTTATTATTACTTTCATCTACTACATATGTACAATAATATTTTCCTACTTTTTCTGATATAACTTGTTTACTTTTTTTTGATTTCTTTGTATCATTGCTGCTATCTTTACTATCTGTTACTACAGGATAAGCATAAGAATTACCACTAGAAATACTATTTACAGATGAACTCATTTTTATACCTCCTTAATGGAATTTTTATTATATATTGTATATTATAGCATATTATTTTCTAACCTTGAAGAACAATGCCTTTGAGAAGTCCTCTGCTTACCTCATTTAAATAGAAGGTATAAGAATTACTAATGGGGCTTTGCAATATCTTTTACTTTAAAAACTTTGTCTTAGCTATCATTTTCTTATATGTATTGATTTTTTTCTCAAGATTCAGTATATTATCTTCTATTTTACTTTTTTCAAAAGTTAACCTATACATTTGCTCTTCTAATAATTTTAATCGTTCTTCCAGTGTTTTGTCTCCTTCATATCTCAATTTAGAATAATATTGTATATCTTTAATGGGCATATTTGTTTCTTTTAGACGAATTATAAACTTTAACCACTCTATATCTTTTTCACTATATATTCTTCTATTAATCTTGTTCCTCTCAGGATAAATTAAACCAAGTTTCTCGTAATATCTCAATGTATCAATACTCAAACCAATCTTTTTAGAAAACTCTCCAATATAATAATTCAATTCAATTCCCCCTATTGACATGGAGTTAACTCCATCATATATGATAATACTATCATAAAATTAGGAGGTATTTCAATTATGGAAAATAGATATGAAAAAGGAGTAAATAAGCTTAAGGAAGTTGATGGAACAGGGGGAACAGAAGTAGTAGAATCTCTTAAAGATATTGCTCCAGACTTAGGAAAATACATTATTGAATTTGCTTTTGGTGACATTTATACCAGACCAACTTTTGACTTGAAACAGAGAGAACTTGTTACTTTATCTGCACTAACTGCATTAGGTGGATGTGAAAAGCAACTAAAAGTTCATATTAATGGCGCCTTAAATGTTGGAATAACAGAAAAAGAAATTGTAGAAGTTTTTCTACAGTGCATCCCTTACGTTGGTTTCCCAAGAGTCCTAAATGCCGTTTCAGTTGCAAAAGATATTTTCTTAAATAACTAACAAATGAGAGTCTAAAATCCTTAGAAATAAGGGCTTTAGGCTCTCATCCATTTCTAATTTAAATCTTATATAATCTAATTATGATTGCAACTTTACTCCGATAATTTTTGCTTGTTCCTGAATTTCTAATGGAATGCCATTTCTAAAACCTGCTCCATCTAAAATTATACTGCCAATTACACTAAATTCTCCAGCTTTAAACACCGTTTCCACAGCCTGTAGTGTACCTTTACCTTGGTTTATAAGCTGACTAATTGGAAATGGAGAATTACATGCTGTAACCACAGCAGCCTTTTTACCTTTGTGAAGAGGAATGGGCTTTTCAAGTCCACTTGAACCCATTTTCTCAAAAGCAGTAAGATTCCTATCAATAAGTATTTTTAAAGGTCCTGACATATTTCCAAAATAAGTAGGACTGCCAATAACTACTGCATCAGCAGAACAAATTTTATGCCATACATCATGCCCATCATCTTTTGAAAGAACACATATTCTATCAGGTCTGCACTTTAAACAACTTCGGCATGGTTTTATATTTAAATCATATGCATGTATCCATTCCACAGTATGCTTCGGGTCAATTGCCTTTTCAATGCATTTCATTATAGCAACCGTATATCCATTTTTCCTAGGTGATCCATTTAAAAATAGTATTTTCATATTTAATATTCCTCCATTTATATTGTTGTAAA
This sequence comes from Clostridium sp. AWRP, assembly GCF_004006395.2. Classification (NCBI taxonomy): domain Bacteria; kingdom Bacillati; phylum Bacillota; class Clostridia; order Eubacteriales; family Clostridiaceae; genus Clostridium; species Clostridium sp. AWRP. The sequence goes on from NZ_CP029758.2 coordinate 2,912,627, forward strand.
TATATTAACTCATCATTTATAATTGTAATAGGAGTTAATTTATACTAGTATAAATTATAATAGGATAGAAAGAGGATTTTAAATATGGAAGAACAACGTTATGAAGAACTAGGAAACTTTTTAAAAATAAGGAGAAGTGAAATTTCACCATCACAAGTAGGGCTTCCAGAAGGTTTAAGACGTCGTACTCCAGGTCTTAGAAGAGAAGAAGTTGCATATCTTTCAGGCGTAAGCTTAACCTGGTATACATGGCTTGAACAAGGACGACCTATAAACGTTTCTGCAGAAGTTATAGAAAGTCTGTCAAGGGCACTAATGCTTGATAAACAGGAGAGAGTACACCTTTATACTCTGGCAAAGCAAGTACCTCCATCTGCTATCCCCTTATATCAATCAACTGTAAATACATCTCTCCAGCATGTATTAGATAATTTAATATTAAGCCCATCTTATATCATGGACGCAAGATGGAATGTTATCGCATGGAATAAATCAGCAAGTGTCGTATTTGCAAACTTTAATAAAATCCAGGTAACCCAGAGAAATATTATATGGATGATGTTCAACAATTTTGATTATAAAAATTTGTTTATAGATTGGGAATCTACCTCCCAAGGAATAATATCTCGGTTTCGTTCAAATTATGCAAAATATATTGATGATCCCTGGATGGTTAGCTTTGTCCATAATCTTGAAATCAAAAATGAAGAATTTAATCTATTTTGGTCAAAACATAATGTACAGATAAAAAGTGAAATCCATAAAAAAATCAACCATCCAATTGTAGGTACAATGACTTTTGAATTTAACAGTTTTGATATTTCTGATAGCTCAAACTTAAAATTAATTGTCAATACTCCACTTTCAAAAACGGATACTGATGTAAAAGTTAAATCACTGCTATATAAATAATTCTTTTACTATGCACTTTTATCCGATGACTACCTGCTCTAATACTTCCACTTCTCCAAGTGGTAGTAAAGAGCAGCTACGTCCCTGGATAACGATTTCTAAGCATCAGGTGGAGTTAAAACTCCATCTGATGCCAAGAACTTTGTTTATTTGGATTTTTTATAGGTATACAAACTCTAACTTCAGCTCCACCTCCATCATTATTTTTAACTTCAACATCACCACCTAATTTGTCTGCCAAAGTTTTGACAATATAGAGTCCTAAACCTGAATGTCCTTTTTCCTTTGACCTGGATTCATCCCCCTCATAAAACTTTTTAAATACATTTTCTAAATCTTTTCTTGAAAATCCACATCCATTATCACAAACAGAAAAAATAACTTTATCTGAATTTAACTTCAAATTTAAAGTTATTCTTCCATCTTCTTTAGTAAACCTTAAACTATTTGAAACTAAATTATCAAGTATTTCTGACAATACATAAGTATCTATTTTTATTAGATCATTAGAACTTCTCAAATCTTGAATAGTACATACAAATTTTACTTTTTTGCCCTGTGCTAGTGCATCATAATCCATACTTTTTTCATTTATATAAGCTACTAAATCACATTCACTATCACTTAGTTTAAAAGTTTCACTTTCAATCTTAGTTAGTAAATTTATTCTTTGAACTTGATTGGACATTCTATCTATATTCCTGTTTATTAAATTTAAATACCTATATAGCTTATCCTTGTCCAATTTCTTACTTTCTAAAAGTCCCTCTACATGCCCTTTTATAATTGTAATGGGTGTTTTTAAATCATGTGCAACATTACTTACTATTTCTCTTCTCTCTTCTTCCATTTTCCACTGGTTTTCTAATGACTTCTTTAAATCTACTCTCATATTCTCAAATGACTTGCAGAGTTTTCCAAGTTCATTATTATTTTCATAACTTATCTTAAACTCCAAGTCCCTAACTCTTATTCTTTCTGCAGCCTCCATTAACTGTTTTAAAGGTACATTTAATTTCTTGTTAAATCTACGGCCAAAGAATATGCTAAATAATATGATATACATAAATGGGGAAAGTATTACAAAAGTATCTGAATACCTAGCAATAAAATTAAACTTAGGATTTTTAGCACTACTTCTTATATAATATTTTAATATAACCATTCCTTTTAAGTCTTTGTTATCTATAATAGGGATAGACATTATAATTTCTGGGTTTATCCGTCCATTAATTTTGGTTGTTTGATCTTTGCTTATAGGCACTTCTGATGCAATAGGCTTTTTAAAATAACCATAAGAAAGTTTGCCAGTTGAATCTACTACCTCATATTCAATACCAGCTGTAGGTATTACTTTTTCAAGTTCATTTTTAAAATCTTTATTTAATATTTTATCCTTATTCTTATTTATATATTGTTTTATTCCAGGTACTAAATCACTATAATAACCTGCTCGTAATATTACTCCTTTATCAATAAGATAAATATCCAATATTAAACCTACTATGGCAAAAAAAACACTTAATATAATCACCAAAATCACTGAAATCATAAATTGTCTCTTAAAAGTTATATTTTTTATTATATTTAATTTCCCCATATGTAATCTGCTCCTATATAATTAGTTAGGCTTTGCACTACTTGTAGTATCTACAAATATCAATCCATCATATCGAAGGTCTAAAATTTCAGACTCAAAGCTTTTATTTTCTCCAGGAAAAACGGCACCTATATCATGACAATATTGAGGTTTTGACAAAATGTTTTTTGCATATTTATTTTTCTTACAAGTGTTAAAATCAATGAAAAAAATAGGATTTACCTTAGAAAAGATGTATGCTGCTGAATTTTCTTTTGCTGCTTTTAAGGTACATTTTCCATTAACTGTTTGTCCATTTTCCTTATTTGTATAGTTAGCTCTTAAGTCACCTTTATTAAACTCAAAGCCAATAACATACATTTTATTGCCATACATATCATATAAATTTGAGCCCATTCTCTTTACATTTCCTTCTGGATAATCTGAATTTGAACTACCAAACTTGTCTATTCCTTTTGACACATGTAAATTATGTGCCCACAACATTATCTTGCTGTCTTCTCCTTCATGATCTAAAATCCACTTTACATTTTCGGCCATATATTTATCTCTTTTAGTTTCTTTTTGAAAATCACTGCCTCCTGTGCCGAACATATCATAAAACTCACATATGACATTTAAATTTTGCATATAAAGCTCATATTGTTCTTTTGAAGACTTTTTTATATATTCATCTTTGTTTTTTTGAAAAATATTTTTTATCTCCTTAATGCCATCAATTGGGAGCTGCTTTTTTACTCCATAATCCAATGTTCTGTCATTAAACTTTGAAAGCACTTCATGTACACTCACTTCATAGAATGGATCAACTTTATTTAAATAATTTATAACATTTTCAGCTGCTGTATGGCTGGACTGCATGTCAAAACCATAGAACTTAATTTTCTTTTCATGTGTTTTATTATATTCCTTCATCCATTCTACCATATCTAAAACTTCCTTGGTATCCCAGGTCCAAAATCCCAAATTTTTTATAAGCTTAATTGGGTCACCATTACCATTTAAAATGTAGTCATTTACTGCCATACAATCAGGTTGTGAAGCTTCCATGGCAAAAACATTATAACCCATTTTTTCCACAAGGAGCTGAAACATTCTATGTTTCATCTGAAAAAATTCTTTAGTTCCATGAGTAGCTTCTCCCATGGCAACAATTCTTTTATCCTTTAATATAGGTTTTAAAGGCATCAAATCTTCAAAACCACTATTATACTTTACTGTTTTTAAATTCACCGCTTTAGTTTTAAAAGCCTGTACAACTTTATTTAATTTATATTTACTATATTGGTTATTAATTCCAATGCCTATTAGTATAAATATAAATGCAGAAATCACTATAATTATAATTTTTTTCAATAAAACCAGCTCCTAATAAAGATAATCTTTCTTTTGCCATAAAAATATACTTACAAGTAATCCCCCAAGCAAGGTGCTTATTAAAGTAATGTAAAAACTCATAGGAGCTGTATTTGATAAAACATGAAAACCATATTCTGTAGTTTTATCCAAAAACTCAAAAAGTTTTATATATAAGCTCAAGCCTAAGAGTGCAGCTATAACAGCTAAAATTGAAATTATAGGATTATTTATTACTAATCCTATAATGCTTGATATTGATAAGACACATAAAGCTATTATAAATTGTATAATGAAAAATTTAGCAGTGTATAAAAGTGCTCCAGACATTGAAAATTCCTGTTGTATTTTATAAAACCTTACACTTGATACATTAGGCATAAACAGATATCCGAAAATTGTACTTATTATAAACGCTATGAACATTAGTATAAAGGTAGTTACAGTTAAGGCTGCCCATTTGCTTACTATAAATTCATATTTTTTATAAGGTCTTGTTACATACATTCTAAAAGCACCTATGGATTGTTCATAATTAATTGAAGATATAAATAAAATAGGCAAAATTAAATATATTAGTTCTACTCTTATTTCATAAAATGTAAAAGGTGAAAAATTAAGTCTGTTCAAATCTACATTATAATCTACACCATCATAGGAGCCCTGCGGACTTATATACCTAAATATACACATTAGTATTATCATACCTAAATAAAATGCTAATAGTAATTGGTTTCTTCTATTCTCAAAAATTCTTTGAAATTCTGAAGCTATTAATCTTTTCATATTCGTGTTACCTCCTAACAATAACAATCTTGATCACTAAATAAACTATGTGCAATTAAATAAAAAACAATTATGTGAAAAGCAATGGATGTAAATATTATCCCCACTTGCTGGGGCGTTTGTGCTAAAAGTGTTTCTATCCCTATATATTGAATTCTTGTAATAAACGAAAAGTACAAAATGTTATATATTTGAGAAGTATTATCCATAAGGAAGGAAAATATCTCTGGTAAAATTATAGATACAAGTATAAATGCTAAACTAGCTGAAAGTGCACCTATAGTAGTTTTGCACATCATTGATATACACATAATAACTGATATAACAGCAGCTAAAGCTAAAAAGGCAATAACATAGTATTTTATATTGTAGATCATACTTTCATTTATTGTAAATTTACTTGAATAATAAGGAAACTTAACTTCCTGCTTTGGTAAAGCTAAATATCCTAAAAAACTGCTTAAAATAAAATTCGTAATTAAAAGTAAAAATACTGTACTCAATGTAACTAGATACTTTACTTTGAAAATCTCACTAAAAGAAAAACTTCTTAGCATTACCATTCTCATTTGCCCTTCTCTATACTCACTGGTTACAGCCATGATAATAAGAAGGATTACTATAACATCAAAAAACAATATGCTTTCGTTTCTTAAGATTACGCTTGGAAAATTTAAGCAAGAAACATATTTAGGGCTATTTGGAGTAATTAAAGCATCTATTTTAATATAGTGTTTTATAGCAATTATAATTGCCAGTGGTATTAGCATAAATGAAATCCAAGTAGATTTCCTATTCCACAATCTTTGCCATTCACTAATAAATAATTGTTTCATAATCACATCTTCCTCCTAACATCCACTTACTAATTTTATAAAGGCATCCTCTAATCTGCCGCTTTTGCCCATTGATTCTAGGTCATCCTTACTTCCCTGCCATACAAGTTTTCCTTTGTTTATTACTACAAATCTATTGCAAAGCTGTTGAAGTTCATCTAACAAATGACTTGATATAAAGAAAGTTATTTTCTTTTCTTTTTGGAGCTTAAATATAAGTTCTCTTAAATCTCTCATGCCCATTGGATCAAGTCCATTTGCAGGTTCATCTAAAATAATTACTTCTGGATTGTTTAAAAGTGCTTGTGCAATACCAAGTCTCTGCTTCATTCCTAAGGAATAAGTTTTAACTTTATCACAGCCTCTATCTTGAAGGTCTACTATCTTTAAAACCTCCTCCACCTTTTCTTTTTGTTCAAACTTTGACATACCTGGATTTAACATAGCTAAGTTCTGAAGATTTTTTCTTCCTGACATATATGGAAAGAATATAGGTTCTTCAACTATTGCTCCAAGTTTTAATAATGCATTTTTTCTTTCTTTTACTACATTAGTTCCGTTTATAGTTACTTCTCCTTCCGTAGGTGAAATTAGATTTGTTATTATTCTAATCATAGTAGTTTTTCCTGCACCGTTGGGTCCAATAAAGCCGCAGATATCACCTTCATGAACATTGAAGGAAATGTTTTCTAATATAGTTTTTTTCCCTATTTTTTTGCTCACATTTTTAACTGCAATTTTTTCACTTGACATAAATTAATGCCTCCTAATTACTAATACTTTTTGAACACAAGGTAATTATAAGAGGCAATTTTAAAGTTTTCTTAAAGTTTTAAATTTTATTTATAAAAGTTATTATACTTATTGCATAAAAAATAGACTAAACCAGATTTTTGGCTTAATCTTACTTTTCCCACTTATACCCTACTCCCCAGACAGTAGAAATATATTCTTCTTCAGTATCAAAGCTTTGAATCTTATGTCTTATCTTTTTAACATGCTCCGCTACCGATGCTGAATCTCCTTCAGCATCATAACCCCATACTTTCTCATATATCTGTTCCTTTGAAAAAACTTGTCCACAATTTACTGATAAAAATTCAATTATATCAAATTCCTTCTTAGTTAAAATTACTAACTGGCCATTACAATAAACTTCTCTATTTCTTAAGTTTATACTTACATTTTTAAAATATAAATTAGCCTTTTCACAATTATTTGTGTTTCTTTTTTCTCTTCTTAAATGAGCGTGTATTCTTGCTTTTAATTGTCTTAAACTAAATGGCTTTTGAATATAATCATCTCCACCAGAAGCAAGACCCTTAATTATGTCTCTTTCTTCTCCTTTAGCAGTTAAAAAGATAATTGGACAGCTTACTATATCTCTTATATCATTACATACCTCATATCCACTTTTACCTGGCATCATGATATCAAGCAATATTAAATCTGGATAAAACTTTATTTTTTCCAAGGCTTCTTCACCACTAGAAGCAGTAAAAACTTCATAATCATCTTCCTCCAATGAATCTTTTAAAAAAGATATTATATCCTCTTCATCATCTACTACTAATATTTTTTCTCTCAATTTTTATCACTCCAATAATAATTCTTATATCTGCTTTATTTTGTAAATAAACTTTTCCTATTTATTTGTAATTCACTTGAAGATAAATTAATCAATAATTCCTCAATAGCAGAAATACTTGCAATAGTACAAACTATATAAATAATCATATTTGATTGCACAAAAGCAAGTGATATTATAAACACAAACAGTATAAATCCTGTGAATTTGTTTCCATAAGTATGAAGCATCTCAAAAGTTTTATACTTTATAAATATCACTATCATTGATATTATTTTAATCATTGCTATAATGGCAACCCAGATGATAATTCTAATTGTCGGTTTAATAACTGGGTACAGTACAATTATTAATACCAATATCATTATAAAATCCCCAATAGAATCAAGATTATCACCTAGTTTGCTTTGGGTATGTGTTTTTCTTGCTAAATATCCATCAAGAACATCAGTAATTTGACAAGCAAGAAAAATTACAAAAAATGATTCACTCAAAGGTCTTACAAATAACATCATAATTGCAAGAAATATTCTTAAAACCGATATGCAATTTGCTGCTGAATTAATTATCATAGAATTATCCTTTCTTGTATAATCACATTTGACATCATTTTGATGATGAATGAAATACTACCAAAAACCAAATAGCATTTACAATTAATGATGCAATGCAAATAACTCCTATTAATGTATATAATAAATTTTTAGCAAACAAATTAGAAATAAAAACAACTGTTATTAATGAAAAATCTGATAATATTCCAATTGCAAGAACAAATGCCAATACAAATCTCACTGCTCTTATTCCTAATATATAAATCATTAAAGGTACTATATAAAATAATAAAATAATACCTACAGATGACCACATGCCAAAAGAATTGAATTTATTGGCATGTAGACCGGATTTAGAAAGTGGTGAAAGAGATATCATAACTATCAGTAAGCAAAAAAGTACTGCAGAAACTAATGTTATAAAAATAACCTTACACTTATTTTTTTGTTCTATCATTATTTAGGCATCCTTTCTTAATTTTTATTCATTCCAATTGAAAATGAATTATTAATTATATTATATTATGATAAAATGTAAATAAGCAACATTACTTTTAAGAGGTGTATTAAATGTACAATATAATGCTAATTGAAGATGATAAAAAATTAAATAGTCTTATAAGAAATCATCTTAAGAAGTATGGATATCAAACTTGCTGTGTAAATAATTTTTGTGATATAAAAACTGAATTTATTAAAAATAACCCCCATCTTGTTCTCATGGACATTAACTTACCCTTATATGATGGCTTTTACTGGTGCAGAGATATAAGAACAATATCTAATGTACCTATAATATTTCTTTCAGCTAGAAATTCTGATATGGATCAAGTTATGGCCATTGAAAATGGAGGGGATGATTATATAACCAAACCTTTTTCCTACGAAGTACTCATTGCAAAAATAAAAGGAGTTATAAGAAGAGTTTATGGCAGTTATTCCGAAAACAGCAGCAGTGAAGTATTTGAATCAAATGGACTTTTTTTGCATTTAAATCAAAACATAGTAGAATATCAAAGTAAAAAAATAGAACTTAGCAAAAAAGAATTTCAACTTTTATACTCTCTGATCAAAAATGCAAATAAAATTGTCTCCAGAGAAAGTTTGCTAGAAGTTTTATGGAATGATGTAGATTTTGTTGATGACAATACCTTATCTGTTAACATTACCCGAGTTAGGAAAAGGCTTGAAGAACTTGGAATTACTAAAGTTATTGAAACCAAGCGTGGGCAAGGTTATAAAATAGTACCTAATTGGTAAAACAAAGCAGGTGAAATAAATGAATTTTAAAGACTTTCTTAAGGATAAGATACCTTTTGCAGTAATTTATTTTTTAACTACTGCTGCAGTTATACTTGTAATGTATCTTACTTTAATCATAAACAAAATTGAACTTATGAATAATAACATACTTTATGCGTGGTTAATTTCAATAATCTTTTTTATACTATTTTTGATATATGACTACTTAAAAAATAAACATTTTTATAATCAACTTAACATAATGCTAAATTCAAATGAAGATTTAGATAATATACTTAATATAGGAAGTTGCAGCACTCGTGAGCAGGAAATATTTAAAAAACTCTTGCTTAAAACTTATAAAATATGTAGTGAAAGAACTATAAAATACGAAGAAACACACAAAGAATACATAAATTTTATAAATAAATGGGTACATCAAATGAAAACTCCTGTATCTGTTATGAATCTCATACTTCAAGATGAAATAAATGAAGATAATAGAGCTCTATTTGACAGTATATTAGAAGAAAATGAAAAGTTATCTCATGGTCTTGATATGATGCTTTGTAATGCAAGAGTTAATGAATTTAATCTGGATTTTAATGTAGAAAGCTTAAACATTATATCCATTGTTAGAAATGTTTTAAATGACAATAAGAAAGCGCTCATAAGGAACCATGTATTTCCTAAAATTACATCTGATACAGATATAACAGTAGAAACAGATAAAAAATGGATTTACTTTGTAATAAATCAAATAGTTATAAATGCTATAAAATATTCAAAGCTGAAAATTCAGGACAACAAATATATTACATTTAAAATCAAGGATGAAAATTCAAAAATTATGTTATCCATAAGTGATGAAGGAATAGGTATACCAAAAGAAGATTTAAATAGAGTATTTAATGCTTTCTTTACAGGTAAAAATGGAAGAAAAAGTGATGAATCTACAGGTATGGGAATGTATCTTACAAAAAAAATATGTGACAAACTTGGTCATGAAATCCTTGTAGAATCGGAAGAAGGCAAAGGTTCCACCTTTTCTATTGTATTTTTCAAGGGTAAAAACTTGTTTAAATTTTAATCTTTCAATATTGTAAGATTAAAATTGTATTTGAAAGAGAAATCGATACATTGATTTCTCTAATTTTTTTATAATATATACATAAAGTTCAAGATATTTCTCATCTAAAAAAATGAGAATATTATGGACAGCAGACATGAGATTAATAGATGAAAGGAATGATAACATGTCAGTATTAAAAGCTGAAAATATAAGTAAAATTTATGGTGATAAAAGAGGAAGCTTACAGGTAAAAGCCCTTGATAAATTTAATATTAGCATAGATGAAGGAGAATTTGTAGGGGTCATGGGGCCTTCAGGAAGTGGGAAAAGTACCCTTTTAAATATTCTTGCAACAATAGATACTCCAACCTCAGGAGAACTTTTCATAAATGAAATTAATCCAGAAAAACTTGACGAAAAGAAAGCTGCACTATTTAGGAGAAAGGAACTTGGATTCATATTTCAAGATTTCAATTTACTAGATTCCCTATCAATAAAGGAAAATATAATACTTCCACTAGTACTTAATAAAACAAATACTCATGAAATAGAAAAAAAAGTAGATGATATTGCTTCACTTTTAAATATAAGAAAGATTTTAGATAAAAGGCCTTATGAAACTTCAGGTGGCCAGCAGCAAAGAGCCGCTTGTGCAAGAGCACTAATTCATAGTCCATCTATAATACTTGCAGATGAACCTACTGGAAATCTTGATTCTAAAGCTTCTCAGGATGTTATGGAATCTTTGACTAATTTAAATAATGAAAGAAAAGCAACTATAATGATGGTTACTCATGATCCTTTTGCAGCCAGCTTTTGTAAAAGAATAATAATGATTAAGGACGGAAGATTCTTTTTAGAAATTGTAAAAGGAGGTAATCGTCAAGCTTTCTTCAAGGAAATTATGGATTCACTTACTTTAATAGGAGGTCATTATAATGACATTGCATAACATCGCTGTTAAAAATATAAAGGGAAATTTAAATAAATTTATAATGTACTATTTAAGCAATACTTTTGTAGTTATGGTATTTTTCATATTTGGAAATTTTCTTTTAAATCCTAAGGCTTCCAGTTTAAAAAACATGGGCCAGGCTGGAGCAATTATGACAGAAACAGTTTATCTTTGTGAGTTTGTAATACTCATATTCACAGTTGTATTTACTAACTACTCCATATCAAGTTTTTTAAAATCAAGAGAAAAGGAATTTGGACTTTTATCAATGTTTGGACTGACAAAAAGCCAGGTAAGAAATTATGTTATTTTTGAAAACTTCATTGTTTCTTTATTTTCAATAACAACAGGGGTCATCTTTGGTATTCTTTTTTCCAAATTATTTTTTATGGCAATTTCAGCTATTTTGATTTTGAATGCTGAAATCCCCTTTACCATATCAATTAAAGCTGTACTATTAACTTCAGTATGTTTTTTAGTATTGTTTCAAATAACCTGTTTAAAAGCAAGTTATAAGATAAAGAGCAATAATATAATAGAACTTTTAAAAGGCTCACGGGTTGCAAAGCCAGTACCTAAATTTTCTAGTAAAAAATCAGTTTTATCTATAATATTAATTGTATTTGGATACATTTTAGCGGTTTTTTCAGGTCAGGCTATTGTACTCACTATGTTCCCTATTTTAATTGTAGTAGTAACTGGCACCTATATGCTGTACTCTCAATTCAGCATATACATTACAAGTAAACTTAAAAATAATAATAAAATCTTTTATAAAGGCATCAATATGATAACACTGTCTCAAATAATATATAAACTCAGTGACAATACAAAAATACTATTTGCTGTTTCAATACTTTCAGCTGTAACCTTGACAGCTTCTGCAAGCGTATACTCATTTCAAAAAACTGTACAAAAACAAACTATGCTAGACTACCCACAAGACATAAGTTTTATTGAAAATGGATTAAATGCACACAATGTAATATCTCCTAAAGAAGTAGAAAAAGTTTTTAAATCCTATGGAAATGAAATAAAATATAAAAGTAAAATTATTCTTATAAAAGCAACTAATAATGACTTATCTTCAAATAAGCACTCAAATTTTGAAGAACTCGTAAATAGAAAAAATTTCTATATTATGTCCAATACTGATTATAATGTTTTAGCAAGTGAGCAAAAGAAAACACCTATTAAATTAAATAATGGTGAAGTAATTGTTCACTATCATAATGTCATTGCAACTAAAGATACAAAATTATTTGCTGATAAAAATTATTTAAAATTAAATACCGAAGATACTTCCATAAATTTAAAGCTTAAAAATGAAATAAATGGTGGAATAATTAATAAGGATAAACAGAACTCTAATACTGCAGTAATAAGCGATGATGACTTTAAGAAACTTAAAGCTGATATTAAGGATGATAATCTTCAAGTTTATTATGGTTATACTATAAAAAATGGATTTAAAGCAGTAAATTCAGTATCAAAGATAAAAAGTGAAATTCCAAAGGAAATGAAAAACAGTTTTTCTGAAAGAGTATTAAGCTTTTCTAAAATGATGGAAGTTATGTCTACATTTTTCTTCATAGGAACCTTTATTTCAGTATTGTTCTTTATAGCAACCTGCAGCATAATATACTTTAAATTATTTAATGAAATTCAAAATGATAAGCATGAATTTACAGCTCTTAAAAAAATGGGAATGTCTACAGATGAAATAAAAAAAATAGTAAGTACTCAATGCTTTATAATGTTCTTTCTCCCTTTTGCAGTATCCTTTATTCACACTAGTTTTGCAATAAAGGCCTTAAGCAATATATTACAAACAAGCCTTAGCCTTTATTTAATGATTATAGTTGGAATTTATTTTCTACTCCAGACAATTTACTTTTTCTTTTCAAGGACTATGTATGTAAAGCAAATAAATACATGGCAGTAGTTAAATTACTACTTTTAAAAAGTAAAGAGTGCAATCGCTTTCTTAGAAAATTTAGAGGCAGTACTTTCTCAATGTGCCTCTAATTTTCTTTTAAATGCATATCAATTCTATGCGATACTTTATATTTAACCGCTATTTCTAAACCCATAGTGTGAAAATCTATAAGAGCAACTTTAATAAATCATATTCCTTTTGTTTATCAGTATTTTTGCTATTTACCTTGCTGAAGTCTACATCTATTATTTTGTTATCCTTAATTCCAACAGCCCTTCCTGCAAAACCTTTTATCAATAGTTCTACAGCTTTAACCCCCATTTTACTCGCTAATACTCTATCAAAAGCAGACGGATTTCCCCCTCTTTGTATAAACCCTAAAACAGTGTTTCTTATACTAATATTTAGTCTTTTTTCTATATAATTTTGAAGTTCTTCTATATCATACATTCTTTCAGTTATTATTATCACATTATCATTTTTTCCGCTGCTTATATTTTTGCTCAATTTATTACATATAGTATTAAAATCTAATTTTTTTTCAGGAGTAGATATTATTTCTCCTCCTCCAGCTAAAGCTGAATATAGCGCTAAATCACCACAATACCTTCCCATTACCTCTACAATAGTAGTTTTTTCATGGGAAGAATCTGTATCTCTTATTTTACCTATACATTCTAAAACTGTATTTAAAGTTGTATCAAACCCTATACAATAATCTGTATAAGCCAAATCATTATCTATAGTTCCTGGTAATGCTATAACCTTTATTCCTAGCTTGCTAAGTTCTTCCGCCCCTTGAAAAGACCCATCTCCTCCAACTACAACAAGACTATCTAATTCAAATTTTTTTAATGTTTCTAAAGCTTTTTTTCTTCCACCTTCATCCATAAATTCTAGACACCTAGCCGTTTTTAGTATAGTGCCTCCTTTTTCTGCAATACCGTCTATATCTAAATTATATAATTTTATTATATCTTCTTCTATCAAGCCCTTATACCCGTATTTTATACCCAAAACTTCTATGCTATTATAATTTGCAGATTTTACTACTGCTCTTATAGTAGCATTCATTCCTGGAGCATCTCCTCCACTTGTCAAAATTCCTATTTTCATATATTTCACCTGCTTAATATAACTTTTAATAGCCTTGTGTATAATTCACATGTCCTTATTTTGATGGGCCTATAGATCATGTTCTTACAGCCTCTATACACTGTTTCTTACTTACCAGTAGCAGCAGCAAGCATCTTTTTTACTGTTTCAGCAATACTATGTGAATCCAGTCCATAATATTTGTAGATCTCAGTATCAGGCCCAATAACACTGAACTCATCAGGTAAACCAATTCTCTTAAACTTGCAATTTATACCAGCTTCTGCTATAACCTCAGCTACTGCACCACCAAGACCACCATTAATGCTCTGATCCTCGACAGTTACAATAAAACCTGTTTCCCTTGCAGATTTTAAAACTATATCAACATCAAAAGGTTTAATAGTATGCATATCTATAACTCTGGCATTTACACCTGTTTCTGCAAGCTCCTTTGCTGCCATAAGAGACCAATACACGCTGTTACCTGTCCCAATTAAAGTCAAATCATTACCTTCCTTTACAGCAATAGCTTTACCAATTTTAAATTCATAATTGTTATCTTTATATACATCTGGCTCAGCACCTCTTGCAATACGGATAATCATAGGTCCTTTATAAGTCATTGATTCTCTTACCACTTTCCTGCACTGACCTGCATCTGCTGGAACACAAATTGTCAAGTTTGGTATTGCTCTATAAAATGACAAATCAGCAATAACATTGTGGGTAGGACCTCCACCAGATGTAACTCCAGAATGAGTTCCAATCAATCTTACAGGCACATCATTATAAGCAATATCTGTGTGTATCTGATCTGCTGCCCTCAAAGGAAGAAATGGTCCAAATACTTGTGAAAATACAATTTTGCCAGAAAGAGCTAATCCAGCAGATATACCAACCTGGTTGGCTTCCGCAATGCCAATATTAAAACAACGTTCAGGATATTTTTTTATAAACTTTCCTGTAGATGTGGATGGTGCAACATTATCAGAATAAGTAAATGCAAATTCTAATCCTTCATCTGCCATTTTCATTAGTTCGACCCCATAAGCTTCTCTTGCGGATGATAACATCTGATCAAAATCGAAAGTTGTTTCAACTGCCATAATTTATCTCACCTTTCTATTATTTTCTATTGATTTTAGTGCCTCGTCCAACTGCTCTTTGGCAATTCCACCGCCATGCCATACTGCATTATTTTCCATAAATGAAACACCACAGCCCTTAGTGGTATTTGAAATAATACATATTGGCTTTCTTCTAGTTTCCGGATCTGCTGGTGGAAGAGATTGCAGGGCATTACAAACTTCATACATGTCATTTCCTTGAATCTCTATAACATCCCATCCAAAAGCTTTTATTTTATCTCCTAAAGGATCAATATTCATTACATCCCTTGTGAAGCCAGTCATCTGTAGACGATTTTTATCAACAATTGCTACAAGATTGCCAAGCTTATAGTGTCCTGCTGCCATAAAGGCTTCCCAATTTGAACCTTCTTCAATTTCACCATCTCCTATGATACAGAAGGTTCTCCAGTAGGCCTTTGACATTCTAGCACCTAATGCTAAACCAGTAGCTATAGATAATCCATGCCCCAAAGAACCTGTTGATGCTTCAATAGCAGGAACGTATTTTCTATTAGGATGCATGCCAAATTTAGCAGTATCTAAGGTTTCAAAATGTTCTATCATATATTCCATTGTATACATTCCCAAATCTGAAAATATAGTATACAATGTCTCTCCACAATGACCTTTACTTAAAATCAATCTGTCTCTTTTTTCCCATTTAGGATTTTTAGGATCATAGTTCATGTACTTGTAATAGAGAGCAACAGCCATATCAACAATAGACAATTCCCCTCCAAGGTGACCCATACCTATTTCATAGATAAATGAGCATAACTTTTTTCGAATCTCTACTGCCTTATCTTCTAATTGTTTAACTTGTTCCATATCAACATTACAATACATAATAGGCATCTCCTTTTTTCATTTATTTATAATAGAGGTTGTTAAAAATCATTACACTTAATAAGTATTTTAGGATATTTTCCACTAATTTGAGCAGCAAAAGCTTCTTCTGCCTGATCAATAGTGAAAATTTTCTGTA
This sequence comes from Clostridium sp. AWRP, assembly GCF_004006395.2. Lineage (NCBI taxonomy): Bacteria > Bacillati > Bacillota > Clostridia > Eubacteriales > Clostridiaceae > Clostridium > Clostridium sp. AWRP. The sequence goes on from NZ_CP029758.2 coordinate 2,928,680, forward strand.
TAAAAGGTTTCAAGTTCATTCTAGGCATAATTTGAGCGGCACGTGGAAATGCATATGGAGCTACATTTATACTAGAAATAGTCAATTCCTTATTATACAATTTGTCATATAGATTTAGGGGCATATTATAGTTTTTAGGAAACATTGCAATATAAAGAACAGTTCCTCCTTTTGCAGCTATTTCACTGGCTGCCGGTGCAGCATTAGGTGATCCCGAAGCCTCTATTACAAGATCAAAACCCAATCCATTAGTTATTTTATTAGATTCTACACACACATCCTGCTCCAAAGGATTAATAACATAATCAGCACCAAATTCTTTGGCAAGTTCCTGTCTTTCCTTGATAGGTTCTATAAGTGTAAGTGACGTAGCTCCAAACATTTTCATTGCTTGAAGTGACAATAATCCTATAGGTCCTCCTCCTGAAATAGCAACTCTTTGACCGATCTTCATATTTGTTTTGTCCACAATTCTAACTGCAATTGACACAGGTTCTAACAAGCATGCTTCTTCTAAACTGACATCATCTGGGACTTTAAAAACCTGGGATTCATGCCACACTACATATTCGGACATACCAGGCTTATTATCCTGATATTCACAGAACTGCTCCTGACCATTTCGGCAATAATAACATGTACCGCAAAATCTTAAAAAGTTTCCTGCAACCTTGTCCCCTACTTTTAATCCCTTTTTAGTAGCCTTTTTACCAATTTCCACAATAGTACCTGAAATCTCATGTCCTAGTCCAAAGGGAGGTTCAAGGCCAAAAACTCCTTCTATTACATGTGGATCAGAACCACATATTGAACAGTAAGCAACCTTTATTTTAACATCCTCATCTCCCATTTCCTGCTCAGGCATATCTATAACCTGAACACGTCCCCTTTTATTAACATCAGGATCTTTTAAACTTCCTACCTTAACACAAGCAATAGTCTTCATAAATTAAAACCTCCTTATTTTATAATGTTGTCTGGAATCCACCATCAATACTTATATACCATCCATTAATATAATCTGATGCACTACTTGCTAAAAATACGGCAGTTCCCATTAAATCATTAAGTTCACCCCAGCGGCCACTTGGAATTCTATTTGTAATTTTATCGTAAAAATTTTTATCAGCACGTAACTCCTTGTTAACATCAGTTGCTAAGAAGCCAGGGCAAATTGCATTGGTTTGAATATTATATTTGCCAACCTCATTGGCAAATACCTTTGTCAAACCAAGAATAGCATGTTTACTTGCTGTATATGGCGGACACTTTTTATCCGCAGTAAAGGATAATGCTGAACCAATATTTATAATCTTACCGGATTTTTGTTTAACCATTTCTTTAACTACCCTGTGGCTGAGATAGTACACAGAATTTAAATCAATATCAATAATCTTCTGCCATGCTGAATCTGGATACTCTAAAAATTCCGCAAACGTACTTCCACCTGCATTATTTACTAAAATGTCAATTTTACCATATTCTTTCAAGCACGTATTTACAACCTGCTCAATATAATCCTTTTTCGTTAAATCTCCTTGCAAGAACTTAACCTTCTGGCCAGTTTCTTCTATGAGGCTCTTAATTTCAGATACATCATCAGTAAAGTGAGGTATAAAAAGATCAGCACCTGCTTTTGCAAAAGCAACAGCATAAGCCATACCAAGACCTTGATTTGCACCTGTAACCACAGCTACCTTACCTTTAAGTGAAAATGCATTCATTGAAAAATCACTAAGCTTCTTTTCCATAATAACACCTTCCTATATTTATAATTTTGTTGATTGGTCAGGGATTTCCTCTACTAACTCAACCAAACAATTTTCTTTATCATTTTTATGTCTTATATCTAATTCAGCCATTATATCAGCTACTCTTTCTTCTGTTAAATTATAGAATACCATGAATATGATCAATGTAACTACACAAACAACAGCTGGCAAAATAGATGTCATAATTAAAATTCCATTCAAAGATTTTGCAGTTTGAGGTACATTAGGAATATATCCAACATTAGCTAATATCAATGTAGGTATAACTCCCCCTACTGCTAATGAAACCTTTAATCCAAGAGTAATAAGTGAGTACACAACTGCGGCATGTCTTTTGCCAGTATTGTACTCAGCATACTCAACTGCATCCGGAATGATTGACCACAAACTGCCCATAAGTATACCATAGCCAAATGCAGCTACTGATTTAGCTATCATCATTGCTGCAATTTGTGAAACCGGAATGATATATAAAGCTGCTGATCCAATGGCACCTAAACTCAAACCAAGTGCAACAGTGTTTTTCTTTTTTATATGTCTAAAAAGCGCAGGCACAAAAGGAACTGCCACAACTGAAGGTAAAACATTCAACATAGAAAATAAAGCAACTAGATCTTTTCTATTTACGTTATAAGTCATATAATAAATTCCTGAAGCTGATTGTATAGACGAAAATGCATAAACGCCTACAAACAGTAAAAATAATACGACACCTGGTTTATTATGTGTAATCTGATAAATAAATCCTTTAAAAGTAACTGGATCTAGATGAGATTTTACTCTGATACGTTCATGCAAAGTAGTATAACTATAAATCAAGATAGACGCACAAATAATAGAAAGTAAAATAATAGTCATCTGGTAACCTTTTGCTGCATTACCTCTACCGAAAAACTGCGATAAAATAGGAATAAACAGTGCAACTACCACACCACCAGACTGAGCAAACATCATTCTTACGGAATTTAGCCTAGTCCTCTCCATAGGATCTGCTGTCATGACAGTTGTACAAGATACATATGGATTAATTATGAAAGTATATAATGTGAGCATCAAATTGTACGTAGCATATGCCCATATCAATTTGCCCGTATGTCCCAAATTAGGTACTGTAAAAGTCAAAATACCTGCAAGAGCAAAGGGAATAGCTCCATAAATAAGATAACTTTTGTACTTACCATGCTTTGGATTCATTCTTTCTGCAATAACACCCATAGTAGGGTCCCATATCATATCCCATCCTCTAGAAATAAGAAACATAACAGAAACTTCTACAGCAGTTAATCCGTAAACATCGGTATAATAGAATGTGAGAAACATTAAAATTGACTGAAAAACTAAATTCATTCCTCCATCTACAAGGGAATATCCCACTACTTCTTTGGTAGGGAGTTTATAAAATCCAGGCTTATCACCACTTTTTTCATACAAATTCACTGTTTTTTCCATTATTTCATCAACTCCTTTTCAAATTTATACTTGTATTATCAAATTAAACAAAATAAAAACAGATATACAGCATAACTTACAAGTTTTAAAACTCTTTAATAATAGTAAACGATTGCAAAATGTACCTTCCAAATAAAATGGCATATCTTAAAAACTTAGCTCCTCCTTTTTATTTTATTCACCACTTCTCAATTATTAATTTTATATTATTTAGTCTTAACTTAAGTGTGTTTTTTTTATGAAAACGTGTACTTTTCTATATTAATTCACTTATCTGTTATTCTTAAATGTATTTTTTTAACACATAACTTTTTATATATTTGGGAAATAATATTTACAAATTTCTAATATATATATACAATAAAATCATAGTTAAAAATCTATACTAGTAATTTAGATAGTCTGGGGGGGTACTATGTAAATGTTTTCTAAGGTTATCTTATATGCAGAAGATAAAATTGCTAATATGATATATAACTTCTACAGAACAACTAAAAGTAATTTTTCTATTTCTTATATTGCTAACTCTTATAAAAACAGTATTGAAAAAGCAATAGAACTTAATGCTCAAGTTATAATTCTTCAACTTAAACACCCTGTATATAAAATTCATAACTTTTTCTATGATTTAGCAATGTCAAATATATATCCAATGATTCTAATTTTTAATGTTATTTCAGAAAATCAAATTATCTACTCTATTACAAGTCACAAAGACATTACTTATATTAATAAAATAAAATTCTTTTTTACTCAGTCTTTAAGTGAAAAATATACTTGTCATTTTAACTATATTGGTGAAGGCAAAAATTCAAATTTGGTAATGGACTTCAGAATCAGTCAGCTAGAAAAAACAGAATATCTAAAAGATATTTTACGCGGAGTAATTAAAAGTGAATTTTTATATTATAAAAAAAAAGTACACTTAAATCTAAATAATTACGGTTACTACGTATATATTTGTAATCTTATGGAGATTGAATATTCAGACCACTACTTAAATAAAAATATTTACTACTTAACTGGAGAAGAATTTATTAAAGAATGTCAAACCGTTCTTGACGAGTACAGTGGAGGTGAGGTTTTTTATATTAATCCCGATATTTTGTGCATAATTATCAATGATTTTAATTGTAGAAGTATTGCTAGCAAACAAAATAAACTTTTTGAAATTACTAACAAATTGAATAACGTAACAAAATCTAAGACAGCATTCAGATATATGAGCAGCTATATCAAAGACATTGAAAATATGAGAGATGCTTATGAATCTTTCCATTATTTAAAGGCATATAATTTTTTCTGTTCTGACGCTAAATTACTCACTCAAAAATATATCAATTCAATAAAAAAAGAAATAGACTATCCCCTAGTAGACAACACTCTAAAACAAATAAAAGAACTTATAAATTATGATATTTTTAATTTAAAATTAAATAAGTTAATATATAAACTATTTTTAGATATTGTAAAACCAAGTCTTGACTATAATCTTTATTATTATTGCCAGGCTTCATTATCATCCACATTGGTTGACAGGTATAGCAATCTATATAAAAAAATATTACCAAGGAACTTACCTCACAAAAAAGTATTCTTTACCTCAATAGAGGATAAATGCAGTGAGTTTATAGATTCTATAAATCAGCTCAAGTCTGAGCTTTCCAACAAATATATGATAAAGAATTCTATAGTTATTCAAGTATTAAACTTTATACATATTCACTATATGGAGGATATTACTGTAAATCTTATTGCATCCAGCTTAAATATTAGCAACTCATATTTAAGTCAGATATTTAAAAAAGAGATTGGTACAAGTATTATAAAATATATTATTAACTATAGAGTAGAAAAAGCCAAGGAATTTTTTTCTTCAAGTGACGAACTAATTTACAATATTGCTGAAAAAGTTGGCTTTTCTGATGAGAAACATTTTTCAAAAACATTCAAAAAAATTACTGGTATGACTCCTATGCAGTATAAAAAACAAAATGGGAAAGCCAAATATATCTAAAAGCAAAAGATTAATTATTCATCTAGCGCCTTTTAAGTTAAATATACGTAAGACAAATACATGGCAGTAAATAAATTACTACCATGTATTTTTAGCCAATATCTTTTTTAGCAAATCCTTTAATACTCATAAATATGAAAAATACTAAGTATACACATACATAAACCATCATCCATACACTTGGTGTAGTAGACTTTCCTGATATACCAAAACCAAAACCTGCCATAGGATTAAATGTCCCTAAAGAAGTAAAAATAGTAGAAATCATTTTTCTATAAATTACTTCAAAAGGAGAAATTAAACTTGAAATTATTCCAATTGTGGAAAGAGAATCATTTTTAATATATGCTCCTGCTTGCTCCATTACTCCACCAATTAATCCAAGTACATATAAAGCCACTATTACTATCCCATTATTTAAGGTTTTGAATTTAGTACTTCCATAAAGAGATATTGATAATATAGTCAAAGGCTGCAAAATAAAAAACAAGAATCCCTTAGCAAGTGATGCTATGCCAAAGGTTTCTACCATAGATATTTTATTTGCAGTGGAAATAATAATTACTGCTATATAAAGAAAAATGCTGTATAAAATAATGAGAATAGCTGTACCCATGTATTTCCCAAGTATATATTCCTCTCTCTTAATTGGCTTTGTTAAAATGGTTAAAATAGTTCCATTTTCTATTTCAAAAGAAACCATTCCTATGGAGAGCATTATAGTTAAAAATGCTACAAGTATGCTGGAAAAATAAAACCCAATTATAGAAATAGTTGAAGAAAGATTAGCAATCATATCTATCATGCCATTATTACCAATCGCATTATTACTTGTAAATTTAAAAATAATAGTTAAAAGGATAAGGTACACTATGGTCAATATGCCTATAAAATGAAAGATTTTCTTTCTATAAATTTCCTTAAAAGTGGAAAGTGCAATACTAAACATTATTCTTCACCTCCTTCAATAAGTTTTATAAATATGTCTTCCAGGCTATTTCTGTGAGGAGTAAGTCCATACAGTTTTCCGCCACCTGATATAATTAGTGAAGCAACCTCATGTATTTCATATTTTTCCTTAACATGCATTTTAATATTTTTTCCATCAAAAATAATATCTTCATCAATTTTTTCAAGCTTATTTAAAATTTCATTACTTATATTTTCTACATGAATATCCAAAACAGTGTTTCCTTCTAAAAGATCATTGATTTTTCCTTGTTTTACAATACTTCCTTTACTTATAATAGCTGCACTATCGCAAATCATTTCTACTTCACTTAAAAGGTGACTATTTAAAAATACAGTTTTATCCATATCTTTTAGTTTCAACATAATATCTCTAACTTCTTTTCTACCTATAGGATCTAATGCAGAAGTAGGTTCATCTAAAAAAAGAAGCTCAGGATCACAAAGAAGAGCACTTGCAATTCCTATTCTCTGCTGCATGCCTTTACTATAAGTACCTATTTTACTTTTTTCAGCCCCCTTTAAATTAACAATTTCAAGGACTTCTTCTATTTTCATAGAAGAAGTCTTCTTATCAAGTTTATATAATGAAGAGTGGAAGGACAGGAGGTCTAATCCTGTCATCCATTCTTGATATTTAAAAAGTTCAGGTAAATATCCTATCCTTTTCCTGGTCTCCAAATCCCCAATAGGCTTACCTAATATACGTGCATTTCCTGAAGTGGGAAACAGCAGTCCCACAATGGTTTTTATAAATGTGCTTTTTCCTGCACCATTAGGTCCTAGAAATCCATAAATTTCACCTTTAGATACAGATATATTTATATTTCTGCATCCTTTGTTATTCTCATATATTTTAGAAAGATTTTCTGTTTCAATTACCAAATTTATCACCTCATAGACTTTGCTGTTTCCAGTAATTTATTTTTATCTACATTACCATCAATGCTAACTAAAACATTGTCTTTAAGAATTAAAATGGAAGAATGTTTCTTTTCTTTGTCATTTTGATCGGTATCAAAGCATCCAATGGCTTTCATGCCATTTATATTCATTTCTTCAGCTTTTCCTCCTACATTTGGAATATACAAAGTACTTTTCCAATCCTTCATGGATTTCAGCTGATTTTGCATATCTTGCGGCAGTACTGAAAGATCTGAAAGAGCATTAAATATTTGATCCACATCTGCACCATCAGGTGCCACAATTTCCGGTACTTTGGTTTCTGACACAGCTATACGCTCACCATTTGTTGAATCTTCATACATAATGCTTAACTCTCCAGCCATGTTTAGAGAAAAAGTCTTTCCATCTAAGTCTTTAGGAAACAGCTTTTTTCCTCCTAAAGACTTAAGAAGCCCATTTATATTTTCCACATTTAGGGTGAAATCCATTTTGGAAGGTTTATTTATTAAAATATTCTTTACTTCTTTTGATGGCATATTTTGAGGTATAGATATTGTGAATGGCAGTGTTTTTTTTGCTTCATCTATAGTAACATTTTTTTGTTCACCGCCCTGATATTTAACTTTGCCTATTTTATCAATATTAATATCTGCCTTATGGTTTATGAGTTCAGTTTTAAGTTTTGTAATATCATCCAATGAAATATTTACACTTTTAATATCCTTTGCTCTAAAAATTGAAACTGCATTAATAACTGATGCTCTTATAGGCTCTACAGAAACACAAGTAGTTATGACAAGTGCTGCACAAGCAGCTGCTGCTATTTTTTTATATTTTTTCATATTTCTAAAATCTCCTTTTCTATTTTTTACTTCAATATCCCTATTTTCTATTTCTACATGATTTATTTTAAAATCTCTCTCATAATCCTGAAGCTTTTCCACGGCAAAACTATTTATAGACTTCAATTCTTTATAAACTTCTTTGCATTTTCCACATTGAAAAAGGTGCATTTCTACTTCTTTTATTTCAGTATTACTAAGTTCTCCATCAATATATGCTTGAATGCTTCCTTCACTTAGACACTTCACTTTTTATTCACCTCTCTCTTCTAAGCTTAAATAGCTTTCTTTAAATTTTCTTTGTGCTCTCGATATAAGTGTACCTACAGAGTTTTTATCTACTCCAATCATTTCTGCAATTTCACTATATTTGTATCCTGAAAATTTAAGAACCAGACACATACGATCTCTAGGTGGAAGTGCATTCAGTACTTTTTTAGTTAAATCTACTTCACAATTATTAATTGCAACTTCTTCAATTGAAATAACATTATCTGTTTCTTTTTTGTAAATCATCTCATTTTTTCCCTCATGAATTTTTTTATTTCTTATATAATTGTAGGAAGTATTGGTAGAAACCTTATTTAACCATGCAGCAATGTTATTGTGGTCAGGTGGTGAATTATATAATTTCATAAATACTTCCTGTGCCAAATCTTCAGCTGCATGCATGTCCCCAGTAAGGTAGGAAATTCTTCTGAAGATGGTGTCATAATATTTCTCATATACAGCTTTAAAATTTTGCTCATATTTTTTCTTCTTAAAATAACTGATAACACCCATATTTTTGACTGTATTCCTCCTTCTAGGTACTCTTGTTCAAAAGCTTTTGATTAATATATTCTAGAATATACTTGATACCTTTTTTATTAAATTTGGTATCTATAATATTAACACATAAGTATTAAAAATTATGACAAGAATTATGATATAATTAATAAACTGTTTTAGAATTATGAAAAATAACAATTTTAAATGGAGGTATGCTATAATGAACAAAATTAAATTAAGCAAAGAAAAAAAACAAGAAATGATTTCTACAATAAAGGACTATTTTCTAAACGAAAGAGATGAAGAATTGGGTGATTTAGCCTCAAGCTTGATACTAGATTTTATAGTAGAAGAATTAGCTCCAGAATTTTATAATCAGGGAGTTTATGATTGCTATAAATATATTGCTGATAGAAATGAAGATTTGTTATCCCTTCAAATATATTAACTAATATACAAATTAGGAGAATGTTAAAAATATGATATATAAACATGAAGATAAACGTAATAAAGAATTGAGAGTTGACTGTAAAAAATGTTTTGGATTATGCTGCGTTGCATTATACTTCTCAGCATCCGAAGGTTTCCCAACTAACAAAGACGCAGGTAATCCCTGTATAAATTTGCAATCAAACTTCACCTGCTCTGTTCACAAAAATCTTAGGAACAAAGGTCTTAAAGGTTGTACTGCCTATGATTGCTTTGGTGCTGGTCAAAAATTAGCCCAGATTACCTGCAGCGGGCGTGATTGGCATGAAGACTCTGAATATGCTAAGAAAATGTTTGATGCCTTCTTAATTATGAGACAGCTTCACGAAATACTATGGTATCTTTCTGAAGCTTATACCCTGCAAGCAGATAACAGTATCAAAAAAAATATAAACTCCTTAATTGAAAATACTGAAGGCCTTACTATTCTTGACATTGATTTTCTATTATCACTAGATGTAGAAAATCATAGAAAAAAGGTTAATGTAGTACTTAGAAATACAAGCGAGCTTATACGCTCCAAAGTTCATAAAAAGAACCCTTTATCTCACAGATTAGATTATTTTGGTGCAGACCTGAGAAAAACTAATCTTAGAGGTGCAGACTTAAGGGGAACATGCCTTATTGCTGCAAATCTTAGAGGAGTTGATTTAAGTTATGCTGATCTAATTGGAGCTGACCTGCGAGATGCTGATCTCAGCGGAGCCAATATCTCAAAAAGCATCTTTCTTACTCAGTCCCAAATCAACACAGCTAGGGGTAATTCACATACAAAACTGCCTATAATGATAATCCGCCCAAGATATTGGTCAAAATAATTATAGCTAATATTATTAAACAAACATCCTATGCTATAATTAGAATATAAATAACTTAACTTTCGCACATATAAGATTTTGATTTAATATAAGAACTTTGCGAAGCAATTAATTCACAATGCACGATGCACAGTTCACAATTAAGGATGATTTTCTTCCGTTAAAACTTCAGAAAATCTAAAATATAGCACCATTGAAGCAAAGCTTCAATAAGCTTCAAATTTAAAATTTTTCGCAGCACAGCGGAGAAAAATCTACCGAAATTATGCATTGTGAACTGTGAATTGTGAATTCATTTAGGCCGCAAAGTTTTTAAACTGCGAAAGTTGAGTAAATAATCTATAATATAGTACAAGGAATAAGGGGTTAGTTTATGTTTCATATAGTTGATTTTGAAAAATGGGAAAGACGTGAACACTTTAAATATTATACCAAGCAGCTTAAATGTGCCTATAGTATTACCGCAAATCTTGATGTTACTTTATTTAAGGAATCATTAAGAAAAAATAATTTAAAATTTTATCCTTCATTTATATATTGTGTTAGTTATAACATAAATTCTATGTCGGAATTTCGTATGCGTTTTGGAGAAAACAATCAATTAATTGTATATGATATTGTCCATCCTAACTATACAATTTTTCATAAAGATGATCATACATTTTCAGACATTTGGTCAGAATATACAGATGACTTTTATAAATTTTATGATAATTATAAATGTGATATGAAAAAATACTCACATATTAAAGGTGTAAAAATTAAGCCAAACCAGCCTAAAAATTTCTACTGCATATCTTGTGTCCCATGGCTTACATTTACAGGATATTCAACATACAGCAGTGAATCCAATCCATCTTTAATGCCAATTATAACCTATGGGAAATATCATAAAGAAAACGGAAAATGGTTAATGCCATTTACTGTCACAATATCACATGCAGTGGCTGATGGATATCATGTAAGCAAATTAATTAACAGCATACAAGAAACAATAGATAAATTTAATAAGGAGCTGCACACTAATTGTTAGTGTAACAGCATCCTATATTAACTTTACACGATTTTGGATATATTTTAATGCAAACGCCACTTTATTTCTTTTCCAATAACCACTTTAATGAATCTGTATTAGAATTAAATATAAGTTCTTCAGGAAATTCTACATTCTTTAGCAAGTTGAAACAGTTTGTAAATTCCCCAACATCATAATAAATATGTGCATCACTTCCAAGAATTATTTTTGCCTCATATTTCTTACATAAATTTAAATACTTCTTCTGATTTTCCACTGAATTTTCTCTCTGACTTCTTGAAGATAATGAAGAATTGTTCATTTCCAGCAATATGTTTTTTTCCTTAGCTGCAAGTACTACTTTTTCATAGTCCAGCAAAAATCTATTATCATCTGGGTGACCAATAATTTTTACATATGGATTATCCATAGCTCTTATAATAGATTTTGTATTTTCTTCTACTGTTCCTGCCTTTATACATGGCGGATGCAAACTTGCAATCACATAATCCAATTTTGAAGCTAATTCTTGATTTACATCAATATTTCCTTGAAAGTTGATTATATTTGCCTCAATACCCTTTAGAATTCTAATACCCATTATTTTTTCATTAATAATGCTAAGATTTCCAAAATAAAACGGATGGGCAGTTCCTTCCATAGCCCTTGCATGATCAGATATTCCAAGTACCTTTAGTCCCTTAAGCTTAGCTTCTTCTATATTTTCCTTTAAAGTACTAAAGGCATGTCCACTTGAAATCGTGTGAACGTGTAAATCCATGAGTGCCTTCATTTTTATATCTCCTTACTAATTTTTTATTAAACTTACATTTTCATTAATATCATATTTTTTTAAATTCGAATCATATACTGTAATTAGCTTTCCTTCACAATCTATTGTGTAATGTATTTCCCTACCCTGATACTGTTTATTGACTATTTTACTTTTAATACCATTCTTATCATTGGAAATTTCAAATTGTTCAGGTCTTACTGGATATATATTATTTCTTTTAAAATAGTCAGCTATACCTTTTCCATCATATACAATATTTGTACCTTTTACTTTAAAGCTATCCTTCTCCCATTTTCCCTTAATAATATTACATTTGCTAACAAAGGTAGCAACAAACTCATTCTGAGGATTTAAATATATTTCATTTGGAGTACCTATCTGCTCTATATTTCCATCTCTCATTACTATTATTCTATCCGCCATAGCTAGTGCCTCGCTTTGATCATGAGTAACATAAACTATAGTAGTGCTTGTCACTTTATGAATATTCTGTATTTCCTTTCTTATTTCAATCTTAAGCTCTGCATCTAATGCACTTAGAGGCTCATCCATTAATAACATAGATGGCTTACCCACAATAGCTCTTGCCAATGCTACCCTCTGCTTTTGCCCTCCAGATAACTCACCAGGAAATCTATTTGAAAGTTTTTCCAATCCAGTCATCTTTAATGTTTTGTTAACTAATTTATCCTTCTCTGCATTACTCATATTTCTATGCTTACTACTATCCAGTGGGAACATTACATGCTCTTTTACATTCATATGTGGCCATAATGCAAAGGATTGAAAAACCATTCCTAAATTGCGTTTTTCCACTGGCAGCAGATAATCTTTTGATGAGTATAGTTTTTCTCCATGCATTATAGTACCCTCACAAGGCTTTATGAAACCACCAATTAACCTTAATAATGTGGTTTTTCCGCAACCTGATGGCCCAAGTATAGCAATAAACTCTTTATCCTCGATATTAACAGATATTTTATTTAATGCTGTTGAATTTCCAAACTTTTTAGTTATACTGTCTATCTTAATTGACATCTTTATCCCCCCTGAAATTTTTAATTTTTATTAACTTAGGAATAAAATAAATTGTTAAAACCAATAAAACTATTATTGTTGACATTGCTGAAGAAATGTTATAATTTCCAGCTTGTTGAAAGTTAAAAATAGTAAGTCCTATAGTCTTTGTTCCTGCAGAAGCTAACATTGAAGATATTGTTAATTCAGTCATAGCTGATATATATATTAAAAATGCACTTGATAATACTTGCTTTGATAAAAGCGGAATCATTATATTAAACCAGATTTTTATTTTAGATGCTCCAGCAACCCTCGCTGCTTCTTCGACTGTTTCTTCTACTGTTATTACTGCACTAGTACTGCCCTTTATTTGGAGTATCAGATACCTAGTTACATACGCTATTATCAAGATTTTTATAGTCCCATATATACCAGGTCTAATTCCTGGTAATGGCTCAACCCAGTGAAATATCATAGCCAAAGCTAGAACAATCCCAGGTACTGCATAAGTAAGTGTAGCTGCCATTTCTCCAAGTTTCATTGACTCTGAATCTTTTCTAACTTTAATATAAGCAATAAAAGTACCTATTATTATACAAAATATAGTAGCTGTAGTCGCCAATACTAAACTATTCAGTATAGAAGACCTAACTCCTTCATTGTTAAAAAGAAAACTGTAATTTTCAAAGGATATTGTTTTTAATGTAAACTTTGTACCATATGCTTTTTGAAATGATGAAGTTATCATTGTTATTATGGGGATTATATTTATTGAAGTTAGAAATACAAAAGTAATAATCTCTACAGACTTTCTAACATTTTTGGAGAACTCAATTCTTACTGAATAATCATCTTTTATGCTATCTATATTAATACTTTTTTTAACTAACAGCCCCTGTAAAACTGTTCCTACTATAGCTATAATGGAAATTATTACTGATAAGACAGCAGCATAATTAAAAGAAGCTGGTCCGAAAGCTATAGCTTTCTCATATATATATGTACTCAAAACAGGTATTCCAGAGGATATTCCTAAAAATGCCGGCACTGCAAAATTATCTATTGCTGCTAAAAATGACAGTATTCCTCCTCCAATTAATGCTGGCATTACCTGTGGCAGGTTTATCTTATACAGAGTTTCCCATTTGTTATATCCTAAAACTCTAGATGCCCATTCTAAATCCCTAGGAATTTTTCTGAGCATATTTAAAGTTATAAGATATACTATAGGAACATTGGAAATTCCAAGTACAAATACAATTCCTGGAATTGAATAAATATTTATTTTCCCCATTCCTAATTTTGCAATAATATTATTTATAGTACCATTGGGTAATAATAGATTGCTCCATGAAAGAGTTACAATATATGAAGGTATAATAAACGGTAACAATACTAATAACTCCATTAGCTTTTTTCTTTTTATGTTGGTATAAGCTATCATGAAAGCAAAAATTGCACCCAATAGCATAGAAATTAAATTAGAAACAGCACCTATTATAATGGTATTTTTTATGGATAAAATCGTCCTTTGACTTTTTAGCAATTCACCGTAATTGCCTAAAGAATATCCATTGGACACTTTAAAACTCATAATTACAAGTCTCACTATAGGCATAATAAACGTAATTATAATAAATAAGTAAAATAGTATTTTTAGAATCTTTGATCTATTACATTTCAAAAAGCTTAGCATACAATCCCTCCATGGAAAACAACTTCGTTAAAGATTATTTATTTTCTCACAGAAGTAAATTAATTAAATATAGAACTGAATTTTTTCTTGTCTCCTTCTCTTGCGTTTAATAATTCTTCATTATCCCCAGAAATAGTCTTTAACTCAGTTATAGTTTTTAAACCTTCTGGTGCTTTCACATCAGATTTTATTGGAGCATAACCCATACTTGCCTCTGATGTTTGTCCATCTTTTGAAAGAACATAATCCACAAAAGCTTGTGCTAATTTTGCTTTTTTAGTTGTCTTTAGTATTCCAATCGGTTCTGTAATTACAGGTACTCCTTCAGATGGGTAAATAAACTTAACTGGTGATCCTTGTTTTGCTGCTCTAACTGCCATGTAATCAACAACTATGCCATATGCTTTCTGTCCATCAGCAACAGCTTTAATTATACCTCCATTTCCCTTATCTACAGTTACTTCATTCTTCTTTAATCCTTCATAAAAATTCCATCCTAATCCCTTAGTTCTTGTCACTACGGATAAATTATATGCTGAAGCACCAGAATACAATGGGCTAGGCATAATAACATTTCCTTTTGCTTCTGCCTCTAACAAATCATTAAAAGATTTTGGCTCCGTCTTTACCTTATTTGTGTTTATAACAATACCCGTTGATATTACTTTAGTCCCTGTAAACATATTATCTTTATCAATAAATTGACTATTTATTCCCTTTAATTCAGGTGATTTGTAAGTCAAAAGCATATCTTTATTTTTTAACGTTTGAAAAGTTACTGCATCTGAAACAAATAATACATCTGCCTGAACAGAACTTGATGCTTTCTCAGCAAGCACCTTGCTTACGACTTCTTCAGTTCCTGACCTAAATACTTTAACTTTAATACCTGGCTGTTTCTTGTTGAAACCTTGAATTAACTTTTGAATATCTTCTTCAGGTTGTGATGTATAAAGTGTTATCTCACCATCTAATGAAGTTTTTTTAGCATCTTTTTTCTGTTGACACCCTAATAATCCAGTACTTATAGTTGCTACTGCTAAAAATCCAATTAATATTCTTTTTATCTTTGACATAAAAATTCCTCCTTAATACTTTTTATATAATTAATATCATTGTTAAGAACTGAAACCTCATTACTGTCGTCAAAACCTTCAATTACTAAAGGCTTGTTTTTCTTAGCTAAACTGAAAATTAATTTTGAAAAATCATAGTCTCCTTGATTTAAAGGGATATGAATCTTATTGCCATTTTTATTGCTTATATGTATTTTTGAAATTCCATGGATGTTTTCCAAATAGTGCATCACTTCGTATTCATTACTACAATGTGCAGTATCAACGGTGTATGTAAACTCCCAATATAAATCTTTAAGAACATCTTTAAGTTCAATATCCGTTGTTATAAGTTCCTTTGCTATTTTTTCCATAATTTCAATTGAAATTTTCATTTTCTTTTTTCTCGAATACTCAAGAATGTCTTTTAAGGAAGCTCTTAATAGTTTTTTCTGATATTCTTTAAAACAAACTATACTTTCTTTTCCCGGGTGTACAGTTACTTCTTCTGCTGAAAGATTATAAGCTAGGTCAACAGCTTTAAATATTTCATTTATAGATGTGGCTCTAATTCTTTCATTTATAGAGGACATATTTAGATCCCAACTATAACTATGAATTATTGTTTTTATAGGGTATATTTCTTTAAGTTCCTTATACTCCTTTTCAGAATACCCTCTGCTTTCAAAATGCTGTGCCCAAAATTCAATACCTTCGAATCCTTCTGTATAAGCTTTTTTGAATATTTCTTCTAGGGAAGAGTTCCACATTAATGTAGAGCTAAAATACACTGGTATCATATTCTTTTCACTCCTTTATTTTGTTGTCTATACTTTTTTATCTACGTTTTTTCTGCTTATATTTTTTCATTTTTACTTTAAGAATACATTTCGTTTATGTTAAGTATTGGTTATTTATTTTCATTTTTTTATTTTTGCACATTTTATTGCAAAAATTTATTAGAATATAGTATAATTTATATATCTAGGAGGGATTTTATGGACTTGTGGACTAATATTTTAGAAAAGCATGAATATCTTACACCCAGCGAAGTCATTATTGTAGATTACCTTTTAAAAAATAAAAAGGACATTCTCTATGTAACTTCAACTGATATTGCCAAACAACTTGGTATAAGTCATTCAACTTTATCTAGGTTCTGGAACAAAATAGGTTACGAGAATATAAAAGCTTTTAAACAAGCACTAAAAAAGGAATCAAATACAACACCTGCTTCAAAGCTAAAAAATACAATTTCTAAACTAGAGAATAGTGATAATTCAATGAAAGAAATAATCCTAAGAGACATTTATACGATAGAAAAAACTTTAGAGCATATAACTTCCTCTCAAATTAATAATGCCGCTAACCTTATACTTGCAAAGAAAAAAAGATACATATATGCACCAGATGTTTCTATGGGAATTGCTGAAATACTTAAATATAGACTTAAAAGATTTGGTATAGAATTTTTTTCTATTCAAGGTGGTTCTTCTATTTACGAAGATTTAATTAATATATCAAAGGAAGACTTAGTACTACTATTTAGTTATTCTAAAATTCTTCCTGAATCCTCTATTTTACTTGATTATAAGAAAAAAGTTAATTATTCCTTAATAACATTTACCGATTTATTGGTTTCTCCTATAAATGACATTTCTAATATTACATTATATAATTATAGAGGAGACCCTACTGAATATCATTCAGCAATTTCTTCAATATCTATTATTGATTGTCTTATTCTTAAAATTGCTTTATGCGCTGATGATTATATGAGAAAAATGGATAAGTTAAATGATGTGAGAAATATGTATAGTAATTATATAAAAAGATAACTAAATGCCATTTACTGTCACAATATCACATGCAGTGGCTGATGGGTATCATGTAAGCAATTTAATTTACATATGAATATTAATATGAATTATAGATAATAATAATATTACAAATGTGAAAGGATGTGTACAAAATGGCATTAAATAATGCAATGACCGCTGATTTTTTACGGTCTGCATACGGTGGAGAAAGCATGGCTCATATGAGATATCTTATTTGGGGAGATCACGCTGAGAAAGCTGGATATCCTAACATTGCTAGACTTTTTAGAGGCATAGCCTATGCAGAATGGGCACATGCTAAAAATCATTTCAATGTACTTAAAAATCAAGTTGGTGACAATACAGTTGCAGCTGGTGCTGTATTTGGAAATACCAATATTGTAGAAAACATCCAGGGTGCAATAAATGGAGAACTTCATGAAGTAGATCAAATGTATCCTGTATATCTTGAAACTGCAAGATTTCAAAATGAAAAAGATGCTGAAAGGTCATTTCATTTTGCACTGGAAGCTGAAAAAATACATGCAAATATGTTTAAGGGTGCACAGGAAGCAGCTAAATCAGGAAAAGATATTCCAAACCAAAAGATATATGTTTGTCCAATTTGTGGATATACATACATGGGTGATAATGTAAGTGATTGTCCAGTTTGTGGTGCAAAGAAAGAAATCTTCAAAGAATTTTAATATTAAAATTTTTTAACGTTCTCTTACAAATACATGGAGCCTGTCTCAAAATAATTTTGAAGCAGGCTCCATCTTAAATTAACAATCTAGCATAGTTTTTCCTTCACCACACAGCTTTTCAAAATCTCTTGTAAATGCCTTTATTGCAGAATCAACTGCATCCAATTTAATTAATCCTTCAATTACATCTGGAGCAACTGTTGCGGCACCAACACCATATTTCGCTAATTCTAAAACTTGTTGTGAATTTTTGAAACTTGCTGCAAGAACTTCTGTTTTTAAATCATTCTTTTTAAATATATCATGAATATCTTTTGCAACTTTTATACCATCTGCACCTATGTTGTCAATTCTATTTACATATGGAGCTGCATAGCTAGCACCAGCTTTTCCTGCCAAATAAGCCTGCATCTGTGTATAAACAGCAGTTGCTGTAATATTAGCACCTTCTGCTGCAAGAGCCTTTATTGCCTTTAATCCTTCTCTTGATACTGGAACCTTTACATAAGTACTAGAGCCCAATTCTTGTTGAATTTTATGTGCCTCTCTAACCATTGATTCAGCATCTTTGGAAACAACTTGTACGTGAAGTTCTGCATCTTTTCCAATAAACTTTCTAATTGCCTTTAATACCTCATAGGGATTTTTTCCTTCTTTAGCTAGAATAGATGGATTAGTAGTTACTCCATCTATTGGATAATAAGCATACATTTCCTTAATTTGATCTAAATTTGCAAAATCTACAATAAGTTTCATAAATCTGATTTCCTTTCTTCCACTGCATATTGCAATTTATTTTAACCTTCAATAATAAGGCTTTTTACTCCTGCACTTCTTGCCACTTCTCTAAACTCATCCATTTCATCTTCAGTATACATTTTAGGATTATCGTAAAAGCAATATTCTTCTTCCACTAAATTATACTTTGCCTTGGCAAGAGGATTATAATTCAATAATTCATATTTTACATCTGGATAAATGCCAGTAATAAATTTAGCTATAGCGTAAATATTTTCTTTAGTTGCTGTCATTTTTGGAATAAGCGGCGTTCTAATAATTACCCTACTCTTTTTATTTGATTCCAATATAAATCTTATATTTTCTTTTATTTTATCATTGTAAACTCCAGTTAACTCTTTATGTTTTTTCCTATTAAATACCTTTAGATCTGCATAAATAGAATCCAAATAAAAAAGAGCATCCTTAATTGTAGCTTTAGCTGCATAAAGTGAAGTTTCTATTGCTGTATGGATTCCATTTTCTTTTAACATTTTTAGTAAGGATATCGCAAAGTCTTTTTGAAAAAGTGGTTCTCCCCCCGATAAGGTAACTCCTCCACCATATTTAAAAAATGCTTTATCTTTTAATACAAACTTTACTAATTCCTCCACAGTATATAACTTACAATCCATAGTCAAGCATCCTGCCGGACACACATCTATAGGCTCTTTCCACTCATCTGTAGCACTTTTATCAATATAAAGCTTGTTATTCTTTAAAGTAATGGATTTATTTTTACACGCTTTAATACAGTTTCCACAGTGTATACACTGATTTTCTAAGTACATGAGCTTAGGATCTAAGGAAAATCCCTCCGGATTTTGGCACCACACGCAGTGAAGTGGACATCCCTTTAAAAAGATTGTGGTTCTAATTCCCTCTCCATCATGTGTTGAAAATCTCCTAACATCAAATACCTTACCAATCATTTAATCACCTGCACTTATATATTACCATAACTTGTTCTAGCAATAATTTCATTTTGAAGTTCTCCTGCTAATTCTGTAAAATAAGCAGTATATCCCGCCACTCTAACAGTTAAACTTCTATAATTTTCAGGATTTTTTTGTGCTGCAATCAAATCTTCTTTTCTCACTACGTTGAATTGTATATGTGGTATTTCTAAATCCACAAAAGTTCTTAAAAATTTAGCAAACTTATCTATATTGCTTTCAGTTTTAAAAAATTCAGGTAAAAACTTCATATTTAAGAGTCCACCATTAGTTGTTAAATAATTGTCTAATGAAGAAACTGACTTTAGTACTGCTGTTGGACCGGTAATATCTCTTCCATATACGGGAGACATCCCCCCATCTGCCAGAGGTGTTTTTGCATATCTTCCATCTGGTGAAGCTCCAACATTTTCTCCCATAGGTACATGAGCAGAAACGGTATACATTCCTGTATGGTATTTGCCTCCGCGATAATTTGTATAGTGGCTTAACTTTTTACTAAAAAATCTTGCCCACTTTGTACCAAGTTCATCAACATAAGCAATGTCATTGCCATACTTTGGTGCACGCTTGAGCAGCATAGTACGTATTACTTCATATCCTTCAAAATTGTTTTGCAGTGCTTTTAGTAAATCTTCTTTTGATATTCTCTTTTCTTCATATACCAAAAGTTTAATAGCAGCTAAACTGTCTGCCAGATTAGCTATTTGTATCATCTGAATTCCTGAAAAGTTATAAACAGCTCCTCCTTTTGTAACATCCATTCCCTTTTCAATGCAATTGTCAATTACAGAAGATAAAAATGGAGATGGCAATATATCCATGTGTGCTTTTTCTACTTCTTCACAGGCTAGTATCATTTTATCCATGAAATAAGTGACACTCTTTGCAAAAGCTTCTTCCAATTCTTCAAAAGTTTCATAATCAGTTAAATTTCCTAAATCAGGACCAATTTTATCTCCACTCAATAGAGACTTTCCATTGTTTAAAGTTAACTCCAATGCTTTGTCTAAATTGAACATAGCAGCATCACTCCAACCAAGATTATTTCCCTGAGTAGTGATTTCCACACATCCTACAACAGCATAATCTCTTGCATCTTTTTCTTTTACACCTAACTTCACCATGGAAGAAATAATAGCTTCATCGTTAAAAAATTGGGGCATTCCACTTCCCTTTGATACTACTTTTACTGCTTCCTTTAGAATCCTATCATTAGTTTCTTTATGAAGCCTTACTGATAAGTTAGGCTGTGGTAGTCCCAAATGTTCTTGTGCCTTCAAAAACAGAAAAGATAATTCATTGAAAAAATCACTACCCTTTTCATCTTGGCCGCCAATTACAACATTGAATCCAATTGGAAAACCTGCAAAAAACTTTGCGCTGTGTGAATTTCTTAAATAGACAATTTGATTGAATTTAAGCCAAAGACATTCTATAATTTCCAAAGCTTTTTGATTATCAATCTTTCCACTGTCAATGTCTTTTTTATAAAATGGATACAAGAATTTATCCATTCTACCTGGTGAAAAAGAAGATGCATTTGATTCCATGTGAAGAATAACAAATAAAAACCAAATAGACTGTACAGCTTCATGAAAAGAATTTGGAGGATTCATACTCAAGCTTTTACAATTTAATGCAGCTTGAAGCATGTTAGCCTTATTTTCTTCCTTTGATTCTTCCTTTGATTTTTCTATTAAAAGATCATGATATCGCATCATAAACCTTTGAGTACCTTCCATAACCAAAATGACACTGTTTAAAAAATACTGCTGCTCCTTAGAAGCACCTTCTAATCTTAAAACAGCTTGATTTTTTAACCCCTCAGGTCCATATTTTAACCAGCTTTCACAATCTGGACAAATATGCCCCTGTGCATGATCTTTTTGATTGATTTTAACTACCTTTGCAATTTCATCTATCTCTTTTCCATACCGTTTTCTAATTACATCTTCCAAGGATTTTCCATTAAAATATGGTTTAATAAATTCTCTAAAAGTAGTAATATCTTCTTTTCTTACATTAAATCTATCTTGAGGCCTTGTTGGAAGGGTTTCTATTTCACGATCAACCCAGGAGCTTCCGCTTTCGGGAAATACAACACCATATCTTACACCCATTGTACGATTTCCAACAATCATCTCTTCTGGTTCTACTGCAATATTCAAGTGTGTCAGTGCATTTTTTAAAGCAAGTGCCCTTTTAATAATAGTGGGTTTATCTTCATTTTCTTTATATGTTTTTGTGATAATAAGTGCTTGCTCAATAGATACGTATCTTGGCTCATCCATCATTTTTTTCTTTAACCAGGCTATTCTGTCCGTTTGAATTAACTCTTCCATACAACTCACCTTCTTTATTACCTATAGAATATTTTTATTGTTATCTATTATTTACACTTATATTATACAGTAATTTTTAGATTTTTACAACAATATTTGTATTATTATTTATTGTTTATTATTGTTTTACGTTATGATATTAGCTTTAAGACATTTGAAAGAAATGCCTAAACATCTGCTGGAAATTTAATCCCCATTTTTCTTCTCACTTCATCCATTATATTAAGTTCCATAAGAGAGCACTTATTATACTCATCTGCATTTTCCTTTATTTGAATAAGCCTAATTAACTCTTCTACCTCATAATACATATTGTTATCATACTTATTGATATTTATATACTCTTCTTTTCCATTATTATATATAATAGTAACTTGCCTTGTATCAGCTATTTCTTTTATGAGCATACATCCCTTTTCGCCTTGAATTTGACTTGGTAATTTAGAGTTGGTAATCTTAGAGTATAAAAGTTCCCCCTGCATATTTCCATAGTTCACCATAATAGTTCCAGCACCATCCACTCCGTTTTGTAAAATTACAGAATTTGCCCATATACTTTTAGGCATTCCAAAAAGCTTAACTAATGGATGAATGCAATATACCCCAATATCCATTAGTGCACCGTTAGAAAAAATGGGATTAAATGCATTTTCAACAATTCCTTTTTTGAAATTATCATATCTGGAAGAATATTGACAATATTGAAATGTAACCCTTCTAATAGTTCCAAGCTTAATAAGATTGTTCTCTATGGCCTTAAATCCTGGATCAAATACAGAACGCATTGCTTCTAAAAGAATTACTCCATTTTCTTTAGCTACTTTTATCATCTGCTCTAATTCTTTTTTATTGGATCCTATAGTTTTTTCACACAATACATGTTTTTTACCCCTTAACATTTTAATTGACTGAAAAGCATGAAAACTATTTGGACTAGCTATATAAACAGCATCTACTTCTGTACTTGCTGCAAGTTCATCTAAATCATCATATGCCAATGCAGCTTCATATTTACTTCCATATTCTAAAGCTCTTTCCTTTGTCCTTGAATACACTGCAGTTAGTTCAAAATTTTTGCATAACTTAGCTGCTTCTATGAATCTATCAGTGATTTTACTTGTTCCTATTACAGCAAATTTCACCATTATGCTTCCCACTTCTTTCAAATATTTAAATTATATCAAATAAGCTGTTGGAGTAACCAACAGCTTATTTATTATTGTTTTTTACTATTAACATACGCTTCAACTTTGTCAATTATTTGATCTGATTTTTTAACTACATCGCTAACTCCAACTTTGACGGTTGGCAATCCGCTAAATCTTTCTGTTTCCTTTATACCAATATCTTTAGTTAATATAACTACATCTGCATCTTTTACATCATCCATAGTAATTTTATTTTCTATGCCTATTGAGCCTTGAGTTTCAACCTTTATCTCAATTCCTTTGGCTTTTGCTGCTTTTTCCAATGCCTCTGCAGCCATATACGTATGTGCAACTCCTGATGGACAAGCCGTAACTGCTAAGATCTTCATTCTAATTCATCTCCTATTATCTTGTTTTAGTTTATATTAGGCATTTTCAAAGAAATAACTAGTCAGTATGCTAGCCTATTTTTTATCATACTGCGTCGGTAGAACCCTTAGATAGGATTCACTATCTGCGGAACCTGCCTCCTTATCTGATAAACAAAGTTCTTGGCATCAGATGAAGTTTTAAACTTCATCCGATGCTTAGAAATTGTTATCCAGGGACATAGCCACTCTTTGCTCACACTTGGAAAAGTGTAAGTATTAGAGTGGGTAGTCATCGGATAAAAAATGTTCGTCGCATCTTTGACTTGTTATTTTCTTTCAAATGCCTTATTCGAAATCCAAATTTAATTCTTCACCATCTCCACCATGATCATCATTACGTTTTTCTGTGACTGGTTTCTTTAAAACATTTACCATCAATGCTGTTACAGCAACACCTACCAAAGTAGCTATAATGTATCCAAATTTACCAGTAGCTACTGGTAGTACTATCCATCCACCCCAAGGTGCAGGATTTCCAGACCCTAATAACATTGCAGTAACTGCTCCACTGGCAGAACCCGCTATTAAAGAAGGAATAACCTTTAACGGATCCGATGCAGCAAAAGGTATAGCTCCTTCTGTTATTCCTATTAACCCCATCAATATACCAGCTTTTCCTGCTTCTTTTTCTTCCGTTGAGTACTTTTTAGGTGCTAAAAAAGTAGCTACACCCATACCAATTGGAGGGGTACATATTGCAACACCTATAGCTGCCATTATTTTTAATGCTATAGGGCTTGCCATTCCAGTTGTAGGATTTATCGTTCCTACCATTGCCGCTCCAAATCCATATGCAACTTTGTTTACCGGACCTCCCATATCAAAAGCTATCATTGAACCTAAAACTATTCCTAAAAGCACCAAATTTCCAGTACCTAACCCTTCTAGCCAAGTCTTCATTCCCGTCATAGCTCCTGCAACAGGAGTTCCTATAACCCAAACCATAAGTATACCAATGATAAATGTACCTATTAGTGGAATAACAAATATCGGCATTACAGAACGCATAATAGAAGGAACTTTTATTTTCTTTAAATAAAAGACTACTATACCCGCAAGCAAACCTGCTATAATTCCTCCTAAGAATCCCGCTCCAATTTGATTTGATAGATAACCACCAATAGCTCCTGGTGCTATACCTGGCCTATCTACCATTGAAAACGCTATAAATCCTGCTAATATAGGAACCATTAATCCAAGTCCAGCTGCTCCTATATTAAACAAATCATTCAACCTTGTTCCTTTAGGTGGAACTGCTGCTGAACCATATAATAAAACTGAAAGTGCTAATAAAACTCCTCCTGATACAACAAAAGGAATCATGTATGAAACACCTGTCATTAGATGCTGTCTTGTATTTTTTAATAAATCTTTTAAATCATCCATTTTACTTACCTCCACTCTTATTATTTAATATCTCAACTTTTAACTATCTAATGCTTCTAATATCTCTTCTATGCTAGAAGCTTCCTGTAGCTTAGTCCTAAACTCCTCTCTCATAATCTTTCTGGAGAGCTGAGCAAGGATCTGCAAATGCCTATCTCCGGCTTCTTTCTCTGGTACAGCAATTAAAAATACATACTTTACCGATTCTTCTTCACTCCACTTAACTTCTTTTTTTAGTCTAGCAAAAGCTACTGCAGCACTTTTTACGGAGTCAGATTTTCCATGGGGAATAGCTACATCAAATCCTATAGATGTAGGAAAATCCTCTTCTCTTTCAAATACCTGTTTGACATAGCCATCAAAATCTATTAATTTGTCCTGTTTTTCTATAAGCTTTGAGAGCTTTCTAATAACTTCTTCTTTAGAAGAAGCCTCTAAATCTAATACAACAAGGTCTCCATTTATTATGTCATTCATTATTATATCCTCCTCAGTAAAAACATTAATTATCTTATCTATGCCATTTTACATTTGCTCCAATCATAATCTTTTTTGAATTCTTCAATGTATTTCCACATTATAAATGAAATTTTGATATAATAATATTAGTATGAATCAATAAGATTCAATTATGTAACATAAAGGGGAGGTAACTTTTGTTTCCAGAAGAAAGACATGATAAAATAATAAGCATTTTACATAAAGAGGGAAAAGTTGTTGTCAAAAATTTAAGCTCCAGATTTAATGTAACAGAGGACTGCATTAGAAAGGATTTGAAAATATTAGAAAATAAAAATTTGCTACAGCGGACTTATGGAGGTGCCGTATCTGTTAGACAATCAGCTCCCAAGCAGGACATTTCTATAAGGAAAAATATCAGTGTAGAATCAAAAGAAATTATAGCTGAAAAAGCCTTTAATTCTATTTTTGAAAATGAAACGATTTTTCTAGATATATCAACTACAAATATGATGCTGGCCGAAAAGCTTTCAAAGAGCCCAAAGAAGCTCACAGTGGTAACCAATATGCTGGATATAATCTCAATACTAAATAAACAAGATAATAACATTAAAGTTATTTGTACTGGAGGAGTTCTTAGCAAAGATTTAGATGGCTTTACAGGTTCAATGGCTATTGAAAGTATCATTAACTACAAGCCCAACAAATGTTTTATAGGAAGCTGTGGAGTAAACATATTTGATAAAAGTGTCACTACTTTTGATGTAGAAGATGGGAACACAAAAAAAGCCATAATAAATGGCAGTAAAGAAATATTTTTGGTTATGGAAAATAGTAAATTTTACATTGATGGTACTTATAAATTTGCTACCCTTTATGATATAAATACAATTATTACAGAGTCTACACCAGACAAGGAAATTACAAATTTATTAGCTAAAACTGATACCAAATTCATCTAATATAAACTTTTGTAGATAAATACGCTTAAAAGATGAGAATTGACAATGAACAGTTGACAGTTAATTGCCAACTGTTTAAAAATATGTGTACGTGTTAAAAAGTTTGACATACTACTCAGTTCAACATATTTAGCTATACTACAATTTTGTTTCTTCCACTATTCTTAGCTTCATATAATAAATCATCGACAATTTTTATACATTCCATATTTGTATTTGACTTATTTTCATACAATCCGCCACTTATAGTAACTTTTATGTCATCTTGCCATTTAAAATCATTAATACTACTTCTAATTTTTTCTCCTATTTCTACTGCCATTTTTTGTTTGGTATTAGGTAAAATGACAATAAACTCTTCCCCACCATATCTTCCTGCATAGCCTGTATCACCTATACATTCAATTATTATTTTACTTATATCACTTAAAACCTTGTCACCCTGTAGATGTCCATAATTGTCATTAATCAATTTGAAATAATCCACATCAAACATCATTATGCTAAATATTTCACCTTCATTTATATATTTTTTTATAACTTTATCTAATATTTCTTCAATATAATTTCTTTTATACAAGTCTGTGAGGTCATCTCTAATGGACTTTTCATATATAATACGATTTTCTATCTTTAGTTTTTCTGCATTAACTATCTCATCAGAATATTGCATTACAATTACATAAGTTTCTAAAAAGGCAAAAATAAGCATACCTACTTGAAAACCATACCTGCCATATATCATCCCATTGTTTATGAGTATATCATTTGCTGCTGTAGCAATTAAAGTAATAAATGCCACAAATGATATTATTCCTTCTTTTTTTCTTACTTTTTTTATAAAAAATAGTAATATACCAATCACAATAAATATCAAAATAGCTTCACCAAAAAAAGATAATCTATCGTAAAAAGTATTATTAGTTATAAGGCATATAGTGGTAAAGACTATTGAAAAGCACAATGATATATCAACTAACTTTTTAGGAAAATCCGGAAATAATTTTCTTAAAAGTAAAATATAAATTGGTATGTATAAATAATATGTGATTGCTGCTGTTTTGCTAAGCAATTCAAAAGGCATATTGGGAAAAATGTGAACAATTATTCTTTCATTTAAAATCAAACACCTTAGCTGTGTAAGTAAACATAATATAGAAAAATATAGGAAAAATTTATTATTCTTCAAACGTGTATACAAGCATAAAAATAGCAATTCTACAATAAATAGGACTCCTATTATAATTAAATCACCACCAGCATTTACTATGAATCTATTCATAATTCTATCCTTAAGTCCAAGATCAAAAGGTTTTAATACTGGATAAAGGATTCTGTAATTGGATGCTTGAATTACTATATCAGCCGCTCCATTTTGTGCTGTAAAATATATATAACTTGGCAAGTATATAGATTTTTCTTTCTCATAACTTTTACCTACTTGTCCAACTTGTCCTTGTAAAACACCATTCACCCAAATCTTTGAAGCTGATAAAAAACTTCCTATTCTAAGCCCATAGACAACCCCTTCTGGAAGAAATATTTTCAAGTGCACTGTCATATATCCAGTATTTTTTCCATTTAACTGTGTTGTCAATTTATCTGGTAAAATTAAATACTTATCAGCTTTTTCATACTGCACTTGTTCTGGTTTAAGAAGTTTATTCACATACAGCTCCAATTGCCCTTCAATCTTTACATTTCCTCTTTTCTCAAAATCATAATTACTTAAATTTAGAATTCCTTTATCTGCCTTAATATGACTGTGCATATTAGAATCATTAAAAGCTGGAGATATACCTACTAATAAAGCTATAAGGATGATAGGTAAAATAAATTTTTTCATATGATACCTCCGGTTAACAGTGTATTACTAAAATATTATTACATACTTACTAAATTATCAATGGAACAAATTAACACTCTGTCTGAAGGCATTTCTATTATCAATGTAAAAATTACTTGTTTTAAAAAAAACGGATAGTTCTACTCTATCCGTTTTCTTATATATATTTCACTTTTCTTTAGAAAAATTTAATTATACTATTTTTAATGCTATTTACATTATCTATAATATCATTAATATCCATACCTATAAGTTTTCTATCCTTTACAAGAACTTTACCATTTATAATTACTGTATCCACATTTGCTGGGTTAGCAGAATAAACTACTGCTGAATAATAATCATATATAGGCTGCATATTCATAGATTTAGTTTCGATTACGACTAAGTCTGCATTTTTTCCCTTCTCAATAGATCCTATAATTTTATCCATATTTAGTGCTCTTGCACCACCAATAGTTGCCATTTCAATTATTTCAGCAGCTGGGAAAAGAGTTCTATCTCTATTAACTAATTTATGAATTTTGCCAACAAGAGCCATTTGAGTTATTATATCAAGAGTGTTGCCACTCATCGGTCCATCAGTTCCTAGTCCTATTTTCATACCTCTTTTATACATTTTAACTGCTGGTGAAACCCCCTTTGCTCCTTTTGAATTTGCACCCATATTGTGAGCTATTCCAATCTTAGTTTTGGAGACAATCTCCAAATCTTCACCCGTTATATTTATTAAATGTGCTGCTACAAAATTTTCGTCTAAAATTCCTATACTATCTAAATATTGTACAGGTGTCATGTTGTATTCCTTTTTATATTTTTCAGTTTCATAATCCATTTCTGCTACATGCATCATCATTGGAATATGATATTTTTGAGAAATATTATGCGCTTTTACTAAATGCTCAGTATCATTACTATAGGGAGCATGAGGTGCTATTGCTGGAGTTATTAATTCTTCTTCTCTCCAGTTTTTAATGAACTCTTCACCATATTCAATTCCTCCATAGGATTCTTTAGAATCTGGTGATGGAAAATTAAGTACTGTTTCACCCAATACTGCACGAATTTCCATTTTCTTTGCAACCCTTGCAACTTCATCTTCAAAGTAATACATATCAGCAAATGTTGTAACTCCGCCTAAGAGCATTTCTGCTATTCCAGCTCTTGCTCCTTCATAAACAAACTTCCTATCGACAAACTTGCTTTCAAGTGGAAATATATACTTCTTAAGCCTATCGGCTAAATCATCTCCAAGACTTCTAAATGGCAACATAGATGCATGAGTATGGGTATTTACCATGCCAGGCATTAATATTCCGTTATTTCCATCTATTACTTTCTCTCCAGCATATTTCTTTAAAAGTTCACTTTTTCCTATATCCTCAATTATATTCTCATTTATAACTACTACTCCATTTTCTATTACTTCTTTTTCTTTATTCATAGTAATTATATTTACATTTTTTATTATTGTTCTATCCATAAAATCATCCTCATATAAATAATTTCGATATTTACTCACAAAATAAGCTTACTATTTCCTGGGTATTAACTCTTATAAGACCTTTATCCGTAATTTTTAGTTCCGGGCTTACTGGAAGAGATAGCGTACTAAAAGACATTATTTCATTATTATGTTTATATCCAAGTTTCTTTAATGCCATCCTCACTTTTTTTAAATTTAAAGCTATGGACTCGACTGGTTCTTCAGACAATATTCCACCAACGGGAAGAGCAAGACTTGCTATAATTTTTCCATTCAAAGCTGCACAGTAACCCCCATTGTTTTTAATAACCCAATTTGCTGCTGCCTTCATATCTTCTGCATTTTTTCCCATTACCATTAAATTATGATGGTCATGAGCATAGCTAGAAGCAACTGCTCCTCTTTCGATTACGCTGCCTGAAACAAGTCCATAAGATCTTTTTTTAGTATTATCATATCTATTAAAAACCGTAATAAGTGCATACTTAGAAGTTTCAAAAGAAAGCCTCCAATCTTTCACTTCTACAAAATCACTTTCTTCTTTTGTAAATGTACTATTACTTTGAACCTTCATTATTCTGCATTTTACTTTACCCTCTTTTACAGGTGCTTTAACTGAAAAATCTGAGTCTCTAACTGGATTCATTTTAATGCTTTTATAAAAGTGATTTGGAAACTCATGTTCTTTTTTTTCACTAACACCCTTACATGCAAGTTCACCATTTTTATATACTTCATTTATACTAAATGATTTTAAATCATCTAATAAAATAAAATCAGCTATCTTTCCAGGTGCAATGCTTCCTCTATCATAAAAATTCATTCTTCTTGCTGGAATAAAAGTACTTGCATAAACAGCCATTTCCGGTTTCATACCCATTTCAATGGCTTTTTTAACAAGTCCATTCAAATGCGAAGTAATTAATTTATCTGCCATTGTATCATCAGTAACAAAGCAAAAATGCTCATATAAATCATTGGAAATTAAATATTCCATGTTTTCTTTCGTCATTGATTTTTCTTGAATTTCTAAAAACATACCATTTGATATCTTTTCCTCAATGGATTTTGGATTTTGCTGAGTATGGTCTGCATCTACCCCTTGATATATATATCTTGCTAGATCAAGTCCTGATATTTTAGGACAATGTCCTTCTATTTTGAAATGAGGTTTTTCCTTTTTTATCAATTTAATTATATTATTTATAAGTGAATCTTCACTATAAACTAAATCCTTAAAATTCATAACTTCACCAATGCACCATATACGGTCATTTTTTATAAGTTCTGATACTTCTTTTATGCCTATTTGTCCACCTGTAGTTTCAAGTTTAGCTGATGTTGATGGTACAGAACTTGGAATGCCATAAAATATATCCATTATATGCTGCCTGTCAGAATTTATCATAGCTTTTATGCCTTCTATTCCAAACACATTTGCAATTTCATGTGGATCAGCAACAACTGTTGTAACTCCATTCTTAATAACAGCATTTGCAAAGTTTGTTGGTGTAGTCATTGAACTTTCAATATGCATATGTATATCAATAAGGCCTGGTATTAGATATTTCTTATTACCTTCTATAATATTTCTTGCACTTATTTTTTCATGACAATCCTTACCTATATATAAAAACCTTCCATTTAATATTGATACATCACCGTATATAAATTTTTTAAAATAAACATTAAAAACATAAACATCTTTTATGATTAAATCTGCTTCCATATGATCACCTTTCTTAAACGTAAATAAGACATCTGAAAAAATAAGTTCATCAGCATATGGATTCATTATTTTTCAGATGTCTTCTATTTAAAATTAAAACTAATTATTGTAAATTTTGTTCCACTTATCAATCCAGTCTTTATTGTTCTTATTTATAAACTTGAAATCCAAAACATTTGATTTTTCAACTTCATCTCCATATGTTAGGCCCTGCGTTTCCGTACCTTGTAATTTTACATCGCTGTTAACTGGTGATTCTCCTACATCTTTAGATGTTTTTTGTTCAACTTCTGCACTTAATACATAATTTATAAATTTCAATGCTAACTCTTTATTTTTTGAACTCTTTACTATATTTACAGTATTAAAGTTAAGATATGCTCCTTCGCCTGGATCAACAAATTTTACTGAAGGAACTGCTTTTTTAATTGAACCATAAACAAAATCCGCAGCAACTGCAGCTGTTATTTCTCCATTAGAAAACATATTTACAAGATCAGAAGATTTAGTATATGTCTTAACTATATTTGGTTTTAAAGCTTGAAGTGATTTAAATGCATCTGCACCATTATCACTTGTCACATCAACACCATCCTTCTTTGAAGCTGCACAAACCATAGCAGGTCCAAATGTTGTTGTTATATCAGGTATTGCTATTTTACCCTTAAAGTCAGGACTCCATAAATCTTTCCATGAAGCTATATTTCCCTTTACTTTTTCAGGATTATAAACTATAGCTGCTCTATTTAAAGTATATGCTGGACCATATCCTTCAGTTATAAACTTTTGTGCCTTAGGTATTACTTTCTTTGCATTTGGTACTTTACTATAATCAATTTTTTCAAATAATCCATCTTGTATGCCTTGTTCAGAAAAAGATTCCGCAAGGTACATTATATCAACGTTACTGTTTGGATTATTTTTAAGTTTAGTTAATCTTTCTCCATTATTTCCTGTTTCCAAAACTATTTTTACATTGTTTGCTTTCTCAAAAGGCTTAAAAACATCTTTTTGAAGAGCATCTTCATTTAACCCCCATGTTGATATTACAAGCTGCTTTTGATCACTTTTTGAATCTGTACTTTGCGCTGCACTTCCACATCCAGAAAGTGTTGATAGCAAAAATATGGATGCTAAAGCTAAAGGTAATTTTTTCATTTTTTATTCCTCCTCAGATTTTTTAACAATTATTAATTTATTTGAAGGTAAATAAAGCTTTACCTCATTTCCAATATCATACACTTCGTCATTTCCATTGTTTACAATAATTGATCCAAGCTTTGTATTGACAGAATACTGATATGCTTTTCCTAAATATGTTCTAACTTCAATTGTTCCATCTAGTATATTTTCCTTGTCTGTAAAATCAGATGCTAATATTTTAATATCATCAGGTCTTACAGTAGCTTTTATTTTACCAGGAACATTTTCATGATTTTTAATGTGAATTTCAATATTGTGATCTGCATTAAATACATCATCTTTAACATATTCTAAGTCAATAAAATTTTCGAATCCTACGAACTTTGCAACAAATTCTGTATTAGGCTTTGAATATATTTTTTCTGGAGTATCATATTGTTCAATTACACCTTTATTCATTACTGCAACTTTATCTGATATGGAAAAACATTCTTCCTGATCATGAGTTACAAAAACAGTTGTAATTCCAAAACGCTGCTGCAATTTCCTAATTTCTACCCTCATTTTTAATCTCAATTTAGCATCTAAATTACTAAGTGGCTCATCTAGCAAAAGAAGATCAGGTTTTATAACCAGTGCCCTAGCTATAGCAACTCTCTGTCTTTGTCCTCCTGACAATTCTGCAGGATACCTTTTGCCATATTCTTTTAAATCTACTATTTCAAGAAATTTATTAACTGACTCAGTTATAGTTTTTTTATCTACATTTCTCATTTTGAGTCCAAAAGCTATATTATCAAAAACATTGAGATGAGGGAAAAGTGCATAACTTTGAAATACCATTCCAAAATTTCTCTTGTTAACAGGTATTTTAGTATAGTCTTTACCATCAAATATAAATTGACCACCTGTTGGCTCTAAGAAGCCGCTTATTACTCTCAATGTAGTAGTCTTTCCACATCCGCTTGGTCCAAGAAGTGAAACCAACTTTCCCTTTTCAATATCAAGGTTTAATTTTTTTAATATATTTGTTTTTCCATCATAAGAAACTGCAATATCTTTTAAATTTATTAAAGCCATGTAGCACCTCCATATTTTATTTTGTAAAATAATTTAATCCCAAAGTTTTTTCAACAATAAACATTATTATAATAGTCATAAACATCAATATGACTGAAAGAGCTGAAACACTAGGGTCATAATTGTATTCAACATAACTCATCATACTTATTGGCAGTGTACTGACTCCCGGTCCTGTTAAAAATATAGATACAGGTACATTATTGAAGGAATTTATAAATGCCAACATAAAAGCTGCAATTATGCCAGACGTTATATTGGGCATAACAACTAGGAAAAATGTTTTTATTCTAGAAGCTCCAAGACTTATAGCAGCTTCTTCAATAGAATAATCCAATCCTCCAAGACTTGAGCCAATGACCCTTATTATATATGGAATTACTATAACAACATGTCCAATTAATAAGCTAGTTAAAATATTCATTTTAAGAGTAATTGTTATAAATCTAAAAAGTGCAAATCCAAGTACTATTCCTGGTATTGTAACTGGTGATAGAAATATATTGTTAATAAACTTTTTTCCTCTAAAATCATTTCTACTAATCACATAACATGCAGGTATTCCAACAATAAGTGCAATTAAAGTTGCAGCTATGGATACTTCCAAACTTATACCTAACGTAGTCATAAAAGTTGGTGACTGGAAAACATGTATAAACCATCTTATTCCTATATGCTTAGGTGGAAATGCTATGAAATTATCTGTTCCAAAAGCTGTTACAGCAACTATCAAAAGCGGTCCAAATAGAAATATGTATACAAGAAATACGAATAATGTAAGCAACTTATTTTTTTTCATTCTATACACCCCTTTCATATAATCTTGATGCAAATTTATTAATTCCAAACATAACAATCAATGTAGCTATGATCATTACAGCAGAAACTACAGAAGCGCCTGTCCAATCACTTAGTGTCATAGCCTTTTGATATATGAGCGTTGCAAGCACTGTGTTTTTATTTCCTCCAAGAAGTTGGGGTGTTGTATATGCTGTTAATGCACCAGTAAAAACAAGAATACTTCCCACTATCATTCCTGGAACACTTAGTGGAAAAATGACCTTAAAAAAGGCTGCTATTCTGCTAGCACCAAGACTTTGGGCAGCTTCTACGAAATCACTATTAATATTTTCCATAACTCCAACCAAAGAAACAATCATAAGGGGTAAAAATAAGTATACACTTCCTATAATTATTGCAAACTCCGTATAAAGAATTTCTCGTGGTTCACTTATAATATGGCAATTTATAAGTAGCGTGTTTATAGCTCCATTTTTACCAAGTATAGTCATCCATGCAAATGCACGAACAATAGAGTTGGTTAAGAGTGGAAATACCGTAAGTGCAAGAAGTAATCCTCTTATTTTTTTATCACTTCTTGATAAATAATAAGAAACTGGTACTCCAAGTATTATACAAGCAATAGTCGTTATAATTGCTATTCTAAGAGTACGAAAAAATATGTTCATTAAATAACTATCTTTAAAGAAAGATAAGTACAACTTAGGTGTAATACCTTTATCACTTACAACTGTAGGAATTAGTATATTTATAAGTGGTGCCATTAAAAAGAACAAAATTATTAAAATTCCAGGTACTAACATTAAATAAAGTACTTTTTTTCTCATTATAAGTAGCCCTCCTTTGTATTTTTAAGTTTATCCGATCTTAATCTAAGAATCACTTCATATTAAACAAAGTATTAATATATGTTTGTGCTATACGAATGTTATTACATTTTTTCTATACAATATTCATAATATTATCACTTCACCTTGGAAACGTCAAGCGATTTTGGTCGAAATAAGGGTTTTAGTAAAGAAGTTCCAATAGTATTGACTTTTACAATATTACAATATAAGGTATAACATTTTAGTAATAAGAAAAAGAAAGTTAATGAAAATGTAAGAGGAGATTTTTGACAATTCTTAGGACTTTTCAAAGATGACTTATATTTTGATTTGGCAAGGCATGCAAATGCCATGGCAGATTTACTTAGGAAGGAAATCAGTAAGGCTGGAAAATCAGATAAATATAACTCTGTTATTCGCCTTGTAACTTCTTGGGCAACAAAAGAGTCTATGGTTTTAAATTTTATTAATGATCTAAAAAAAATTTACTGAAATCGATATGTAATTATTGGGAAAATGAGTATTAGACTTATTTTTAAGCTAGCCTGTACTCATTTTTTCTTTAAATCGATATTCTTTCATTCAAAATTAAACTCTTTTGCCGTACTAATAAAATTTAATATTTGAAAATCTTCTTTTTATCGCAAAACTATATTTAACATCAGAATAGCCAAATATGACCATAATACCATTTTTATTTTTCAATGGTATCCCATACTTTTCTTTTATTTTCTTTCCAAAAAAGTTTAACAGTACATTTGGTGTACCAAGCATACAACTTCCTAATCCTAATGATTGTGCTGCAAGCATTGCATAAGTTGCAGGAATATATGGATCAGCAGGATCAGCATATGGAGAAGCATGAAAATACATTGCTAACGGTGCAGAATATGTTAGCCAGTTCTTCCCTTCATCATAATTTTTTATAAATGTCTCTATAGCAGTTGAAGCAAAAGTTTTTAAAGAATCATATGCATCCTTTCCTATAAATAGCCTATAAATTTTAAGCATTATAGGTGAAAACAGCCATCTATTTTTTTTCAAAATATTGATTAAATCCAGTGTAAATTCTTCCACTTTTTCATTGCCATCTAAAACCAAAACTTCAACATCGGAACTTCCAAGACCGTTAGGAGCTGTCGCTGATGCTTCTAATATTTTTTTTATTATTTCACGTTCTACTTTTTGTTTTTTATAATTTCTCACACTTCTACGAGACATCATTAATGACTTTAAATTTTCATAATTGGTTCTGTCTTGAAACTTTGGTAATTCCATGACATCATCTGGCGTTATATCTCTGCCAATAACTTTTATCGCTTTATTTGGACAAGCTGCCATACATTGTCCACAAGCAATACATCCAAATACTCGACTATGGTCTACTTTAACAATTTTATTTTCTATAAATAATGGTGCTCCCTTACATACTTTTACACAAAGTCCACAGGTTGTACATTTGTTTTTATCTACTTTAACTTCAGCACATTCATAAAATCGACCAGTTTTTAATGGCATAGATATTCAACTCCTTTCACTATTTACCAAACATGCTATTTAAAACACTCCAAAATACATCAATATCATCATGGATTTCTTTTGGTTTAAAGCCAACTACTCTCAGCATGCTTATACCTATATACAATGCTATTATTGCATAAGCAGACTTATTTATATCCGTTTCTCTAAAGTCACCAACCTTATTTCCATAATTAATAATTGATGAAATTCCTTTACAATCGCCTTTATATACTTCATGTAAAACTGCCTGCAGCTTTGCATCTACCATTGCCCTTGAAAAGAAACTTACAAATAACTTAGCTTTTTTTGCTGGCGGAATATTCATTGACCCCACCCCATGAATTTCAGATACATTTAATTTAGGTTCCGATTCCTTATCAATGTTGTAATACTCTGGCAAAGCATTTTTCTGAACTATTTTCAGAATTTGAAATGGGGTCATATTCTTCCTTACCTCACTATTTATCTTTGTACCATAATAGCTTAAAAATGCTTTAAAGGCTTCAAGAATAAGATTGTCCTTACTTTTAAAATAGTAACTAATAACACCTTTAGAACAATTAGCCTGTTTTGCCACCATGTCCAGTGACATTTTTTCTATACCCACCTTACAAATACACTCTAGTGTTGAATTAATTATTTGACTTCTTCTTATAGGCTCCATCCCAACTTTAGGCATACAATTCCCCCTAATATGTGATTATTTTATTTTGACCAGTCATCTTAAAATAATAATACCACCTTTATAATAAAAAAACAATATGACATCACTTATAAAATACTGTCATATTGTTTACTGTTGATTTTGATGTCCCTCTCTAAAATTCAACTTCATCTGTAGACTTTAACTGTACAAACCTTCCTCCTAGTACATTATTATTTATTACTCAATATTCCATATATTCTCCATCGTTTGGAATAGAAACCTGTCCTAAAAGCGAATTATTCTTTAAAAAACTTCTTAGTTTCTCTCTCATAAGGCCGCAGTGATTCCAAGCCTCCATGTGAACAACAATCACTTTAGACTCTGGCACTTTTTTGCAAATATGAAATATATCCTCTTTATTCATGGTAATGGGGATACCTCTCTCTGTCAACTGTGCAGCACCTGCAAAAATAACAACTAATTCAGGATTATAAGTTTCTAATGCTTGCTCTACTTCCAAACACCATACTGTATCCCCTGTTTTTTTACCTTCACAGACATTTTTGAGTAATATTTATTGGGGTTTTTAGTTATTATTTCATCTGACATATTTTCTATGTAAACACTTCCACAAATGTTAAGATGATTATTCTCTATAAACTCGTTTAATTTATCAAAATTTTTCATGTCTTCAGCTAAATAGCTATTATTATAAGTTATAACATAAAGTCCTGCTGGCTTTATGGTTTTTTCTACATTTACATTTTGAGAAACCTTATAAAAATATCTATAAGTTTTGATGCTATCCTCAATTGCCCCATCATAATCAAGATAGACACCTAATGGATAACCATAAACTAATTTTTTACTTTTTGAATAATCTATAAAACTAATAAAATCTTCTTCAAAATTGTCAATGTGAAATTTCATTTCCGGTCCTAAAAACAACAATTCTTGCTTACAATTTTCCAAAAAAATCTTGTCACAACTAATATTAGATATAACAGGAATATTACTAGTTCGCCGTTCTATAATATAATTCATTTGATTTAACCTATTGAGTTCCTCTAGTATTTTTTGCTTCTGGTCAGTAATTAAGTTAATAAGATTACGAGGAGATACATTTTCCATATAGTTCTTTATTTTCTTTAATGGTATATCTAAATCTTTTAAAGCAAGGATAATGCTTACTTCATCTAATTGACTATAGGAATAATACCTATAGCCATTTTCCTTTACAAATATAGGTTTCAATATTCCTACATTATCATAATATATTAAATTTTTTCTGTTTATACCAGACAACTTAGAAAAAGCCCCTATAGTTAAATATTTTTTTGAACTTATAAAATCATTCATAACCTATACCTTTTATAATTATTATAATATCTAATAATAACTTTCTTTTTGAAGATATTCTATCTTGAAAAGTATTGACTGTCAAGTTACTGTACAGTTTATAATATTGCTTATACATAAAAATTACATATGAAAGGATATTATCATGCTAAAGCTATTTAAACACTTTAAAGTTAATAAAATACTTTTAGGCTCACTATTTGTAATAATTTTACTTAAAACTGTAGGTACCTTATATATCCCAACATTAACTGCAGATATAATAAATAACGGTGTAATAAAAGGTAACATACATTATGTATTAAGAACTGGCGGAATAATGATAGGAACTGCTGTATTTACAGGAATACTTGCCATAATTTCTACATATTTTTCTTCAAATTTATCATCAACACTTTCCAGAGATATTAGAAGCAAAATATTTTTTCACGCGCAAGAACTGTCAATAAATGATTTTAAACATTTTTCCACCTCATCTTTAATTACAAGATGTACAAGTGATGTAAATCAGATTGAAAATACATTAACCATGTTTTTTGAAATGATTATTCCAGTTCCATTTATAACTCTGGTAGGAATGTTTTTAGCTTTTTCCAAAGATAAATATATGGCTCTTATAATCTCTATAGCAGGAACAATTTTTATAATATTTATTATGCTTATAAGTAAAAAAGTAATAAATTTATCGAATAAAATCCAAGTTGGGTTAGATAAAATAAATTCTAGAGTAAGGCAATATATTTCAGGAATACGAATTATACGTGCTTTTAACCGAGAAAAACATGAAAAAGAATTAATAGATGCTGCATTTACAAATTATGCAGATATTAATGTAAAACTTAATAAGACATTTGCTGTAGTTATGCCAACTATAATGGCTATAATGAATGTTTGTGCTGTTGCTGTCTTATGGTTTGGAACAATAAGAATAAATAGAGGAACTATGCAGGTAGGAGACATTATGGCCGTTATTGAATATGCAATAATAATATTGGTCTATCTAGTAATGGCTGTTATTGTATTAATTAATATACCACGTGCTAGTACCTGTTCAATTCGTATATTGGAAGTATTACAATACAAACCTGAAATAGTAGATGAAAAAATAACTGAGGCCATTTCAAATAATAGAAAGACCTTAGAATTTAGAAATGTCACATTTTCCTATAAAGATGCCGAAAAACCTGTTTTAAAAAATGTTAGCTTTGTATGTGAAAGCGGTAAAACTACTGCAATCATAGGAGCCACTGGTTCAGGGAAAAGTACTATTGGAAAATTAATACCAAGATTACATGAAATACAAGGTGGTAAAATCTTAATTAATGGTGTCAATACAAAATATTTTTCTCAAAAAAATTTAAGAAATATGATAAGTTTTTCACCTCAAAAAGCATTCCTATTTAGTGGAACCATAGTTGACAATATACGGCACGGGAAAAAGGATGCAACTATAAATGAGATAAAAAGTGCTGCAAAAATGGCTCAGGCGGATAAATTTATTTCTGAGCTAAATCTAGGCTATGAATCCTTTGTATCACAAGGTGGCAATAATTTCTCAGGCGGGCAGAGGCAGAGATTATGCATAGCAAGGACCTTAATTAAGGACAGTGATATATACATTTTTGATGACAGTTTTTCTGCCCTGGATTATAAAACAGATGCAAAGTTAAGAGAAGCCATAAAACCTAGATTAAAAGATTCAATTGTCATAACCATTGCCCAAAGAATAAGCACAATTATGGATGCAGATCAAATTGTAGTCCTGGAAGAAGGAAAAATAGCCGGAATAGGTACCCACACAGAACTCCTTAAAAGTTGTCCCATATATTTAAAAATAGCTGAATCACAATTAAGTGAGGAGGAACTGATATGCTAAATGAAGAAAATTCAACAGATGCAATTTCTTTTGATACTGAAATGTCCGTAGAGAAAGCTAAAGACACAAGAAAAACTGTTATAAGATTAATAAAATTACTTCTAAATCAAAAGTGGAAAATAATTATTGTCATATTTTTTACTATCATAAGCTTAGCCTTTACAATGACTGCTCCATTAATTTTTAGCAAAGCTATCAATACTATTTATGAAGGAATAAAGAATGTATCACATACTGGTCACTTCAATATAAATTTTAATATCATAAAAAGGCTTTCATTGATACTTCTTATTATATATTTACTATCCTCATTGGCCAATTATATTGAGCAGAACATAATGGCTGCTGTATCTCAAACCTTGGTATTATCTATAAGGAAAAATATAAGTACAAAACTTTCAAAAGTTCCTTTAAAATATTATGATACACACAAAAAAGGGGAAATTCTAAGCAGAATATCAAATGACCTGGAAAAAGTATCTGAGACACTGCAGTCAGGTATGATGCAATTTATTACGGCAGTACTCACAATTATAGGAGCTGTATCCCTCATGCTCTCAATAAATTGGATACTAACTTTAATCGCCATTTTCACTATTATCATGGGAGGTATCGCTACCTCTATAATTGGGAAAAAGAGCATAAATTATTTTTCAAACAGACAGGAATCCTTAGGTAAATTTAATGGACAAATAGAAGAATATTTTACCGGTCAGATGGTTGTAAAGACCTTTAATATGGAAGAAGAAATAATTAATCGCGTTGAAATAACTAATAATAAATTGTATTCTGATGAAAAAAGAGCACAATTTATTACCTATGCTATAGATCCTTTAATCCGTCTGATGAATCAAATAGGATATGTGCTAATAGCATCTCTTGGTGCTGTCTTTGTTATTCAAGGCAGGCTTTCAATAGGACTAATACAAGCCTTCTTTCAATATGTAGATCAAGCATCAGAGCCGTTAACTGAAGCAGCTTATATTTTAAATTCAATGCAGGCAGCTATTGCCTCACTTGAGCGTGTATTTGAAATTTTAGATGAGGATGAGTCAGAAACAGACCCTATAAACTATAAAACAATACTAAATCCAAAGGGCAATGTAACCTTTGAAAATGTACAGTTTGGATATAGAGAAGATCTTATAATTAAAGGAATAAACCTAGAGGTAAAAGCAGGACAAAAAGTTGCTATAGTTGGACCAACAGGTGCAGGAAAAACTACTTTAATAAACCTGCTTATGAGATTTTATGAATTGAATGATGGGAAAATTAAAATTGACGGTATCGATATAACTGAACTTAAAAGAAGTGATTTGCGATCTTTATTTGGAATGGTCCTGCAGGATTCATGGCTATTTGATGGAAGTGTTAAAGATAATATTGCATACAGCAGAGAAAAAGCTGCAATTTCAGAAATCAAAGAAGCCGCAGAACTTGCCAGAGCTGATTATTTCATAAGAACACTTCCTCATGGCTATGATACAGTTTTAAATGATGAAAACTCTTCAATATCACAAGGACAAAAGCAACTTTTATGTATTGCCCGTGCTATTTTAGCAAATCC
Organism: Clostridium sp. AWRP; assembly: GCF_004006395.2. Lineage (NCBI taxonomy): Bacteria > Bacillati > Bacillota > Clostridia > Eubacteriales > Clostridiaceae > Clostridium > Clostridium sp. AWRP. The sequence goes on from NZ_CP029758.2 coordinate 2,971,170, forward strand.
ATATATTTTAATACTTGATGAAGCAACTTCAAGTGTAGATACATGTACAGAATTAGAAATACAAAATGCCATGGATAATCTGATGAAAGGAAGAACAAGCTTTATAATAGCACACAGATTATCTACAATAAAAAATGCAGATAAGATACTGGTCATGGACAAAGGAAATATTGTTGAACAAGGAAACCACAGCGAATTATTAGCTAAAGGCGGTTTGTATAATGATATATATAACAGCCAATTTATACACCAAAATAAGTGAAGCTATTGAGAGTAAGTTAAAAACTTACCTAAAATTCACAACAATAACATTGGCTTATGGTAAAGCTAGTCAAGCAGGATTGGCTATTTCCAAAACAATCCTGCTTAACAAAAAATCCCTGTTTGAATTTATCTATGATGAACTCGATGAAGAAGCTGACGCAGCAGCAGCTGCTGCAGCACATCCTGCAATTGCTGCCTGTTCTTGAGCAATAATAATAGCATTAATACTATTTGCTAAAGCTACTTTAATTACTCCCTTTTTCATACCATCTACATAGAAGTCACAAACTAAATTAGCTGAAAGAATTGTTTTAGTATATTTATCTAAACTCCATATGCCATATCCAGGCTTCTTATGAATAAAATCACTGACTTCTTTTATTTCTCTAACTATTTGATCTTCATCATCTGCAATAAGAGTTAACACTCCTAGTGTTGCCAGGCCATTGTATCTAAGACTGCATTTTTCATTTTTAAGCTTATTATAAAGTCTATTTGCCTTCTTGCATTTTTCATAAACGGACTCTTCTCCAAGTGCCAAAATATGAGATAATGTCTGAAGATCATTTCCCTTCCAAAATCCTCCCTTATTTAATTCTTTATAGCACTCTTCTACTTTTTCCATAGTTTGTCTTACATCCAAATCTGTAGCAGCAAGTACCGCTGCAAAAACATAATCATCAGTAGAAGTTAGCCAAAAATGATTTTCTTTCATATTTTTATAGAATTCTTTCATTCTCTGGATTTTAGAATTCCAATACTCTCTAGGAACATCTTCTGCAAAGGTATAAGTAGCCAGCGGCAGATATGTACTTTTTCTAAAACCTTCCTGTTTCATTTTTTCATGAATTTCAATCATTTTTTGAAAAAAGCCTTTATAATCCTCTTCAAAACATAAAAGAGTAGCTATAATTAATCCATTATTCCCTCTATAATCAGATGTCCATCCTGTTTCCTGCTTTATATACTTTTTTATTTCTTCAATTTTATCTATATTTACCTTTTCACCTCTTGCTGCATGCATCATTGCACAAAAGTGTTTTAACAAGCTTGTATCCCATTTAAAATTGCTTTTAAGTTCACTATAGTTTTCTACCATTAGTTCTACCTTTTCTTTCAATCTTATATCCACTATAATTCCCTCCCTATTTAACTTAATATCATTATTACCTAAAATATTTATTTTGTATATACATATTAAAATAAAATATTCAAAAAATAATAAAGTAAATCTTAAGATTTACTAAATATATTAGAAAAGTAAACTCATACTATTTAAAACCAAGCATAAAAACTAGTTTTGAGGAAAACCTACATTGTATTAGAAAGGAGAGACATTTATGCAAAACAAAATACGTAAGACTACTAATAATAAAAAAGAAGACAGTAGATTTAAAAAGAAAAATATAAACCATGACCCTCAGGATGAAAGTTCAAGAATAAAGTTTGGTTCTCCACCAGAAAAACATTTGGATTAATTTTTGAAAATTAACATTCTATATATAAAGTTATTAATAAAACAAATTAGGAGGCTTAAGCGATGAAATCACATCAAAATAAAGGTCATCATGAAAAATCCATGGAAAAAGCTAAAGATTTACTTCATAAAGGTACAGGTATGGGAGAGATAAAAGAAGTTACAGGCCTCAATGAGCATGATGTAACTAAAGCTAGAATGAAAATGGAAGGCAAAATATAGAAAGGAGTTCTATGCATGAGTTATGATAGCTTAGATGAAAAAAAGAAAAAAGCTAGAGAAATGCTTATTTCTGGTAAAACCAGTAAAGAAATCAAAGACGAAACTGGATTAAGACCTAAAGAAATAAGCAGAATACAACAGGAAATTACAAAGCATTTTTAATATTTAAGGAGTCTGCTGCTAGTCATTAGTACGCCAGTCTCAATTCTTAATCAGATTTATTTAAAATGGCTATTGCAGCAGACCCTCTCATCACACAAAAACACTTTTTACAAATTAAGAGTGAGTTTTTAGTTTAAATTACAAATTATCAAATTTACACCACTTTTAATTATCTCTTCTTTCCACTTTTTATCTATATTATTATCTGTGACTATAACTGATAAACTTTTTAATGGTACTACCTGTGAAAGGGCTTTTACACCAAATTTAGAAGAATCAGAAACTACTATGGCTTCATCCACACAATTTACTACCTTCTTTTTTACACTTACATCATTTAAATCATAATCACTAAGACCAATTTCATCATCAATTCCACCTGCTGAAAGTATTGCCTTGTCAAAATGAAGATGCTCTAAAACAAGTTCAGTAAGAGGACCATTTAAACATTTTTCTTTTTTCCTAACTTCTCCACCTAAAATTATACATTTTGCATCTAATTGCTCAGTTGCAAACCCTGCCACGTAAAGGGAAGTAGTAAAAATAGTCAAATTTAGCTTGTCTCCTAAATTTTTTGCAACCTCTAGGGGAGTTGTACCTAAATCCATAAAAATTATATCATTATCATTTATTAACTTAGCACATTCTATTCCAATTGCCTTTTTTTCTTCTTTATTTATTAATGCTCTCTCATTATATGAAGGTTCCCAGCTTAATTTTTTAGTTAAAATTGCACCACCATATACTTTCTTTAGACAACCTTGTTGTTCAAGATAATCTAAGTCTCTTCTTATAGTTTCATTTGAAACATTAAAAATTTCCATAAGTTCAGATGTTTTTATATTTTTTTGCTCTCTTATAAGCTTAAATATTTGTTCCTGTCGTTCTCCAGCAAGCATTTATTTTCCTCCAGATTTCTAACTTTTTATTTTTAAACATTTATCACTTGGAACATAGACATTTATTTTTTCACCTTCATAATAAACATTATCGCCTCTATTTAACGTATCAATTAGCAGCATCGTATCATTTACAATTACATTTAGTCTAACAATATTGCCTAAAAAATATACATTGCTAATAACTCCCCTGAAAGTGTTTTTACCAATTACCGTATCTTCTAAAATAATGCTAATATGTTCAGGTCGTATAAAAATATTACTACAATCCTCAGGTTGATTTAAAAATTTAGGTGTTAAAAGATTATAAGTTCCAACAAAATTTGCAACAAATTTTGTCTCTGGATTTTTATAAATTTTTTCAGGGGTACCATACTGAACAATTTCTCCTTTATTCATAATAAATATTCTATCTGAAATAGATAAAGCCTCTTCTTGATCATGTGTAACAAAAAGTGTTGTTATTTTAAATTTATTATGAATTTGTTTTATTAGCTTTCTCAAGGTAATTCGTATTTGAGCATCTAAAGCACTTAGTGGTTCATCAAGTAAAAGTACATCAGGGTTTACTACTAAAGCCCTTGCAAGTGCTACTCTTTGTTGTTGTCCTCCAGAAAGTTGGCCTGGATAATGATTTTCACGCCCATTGAGACCAACTAAATTTATAATTTCCTGAACTTTAATTTTTATTTCTTCTTGCGGTACTTTTTTTAATTTAAGTCCAAAAGCTATATTTTCTCTAGCAGTCATATTGGGAAATAAAGAATAACTTTGGAATACCATCCCCATATTTCTTTTATTAACTGGAATGTTTGCTAAATCATTATTATTTACAGAAATTTCTCCACTACTTGGATCTTCTAGTCCAGCTATTATTCTAAGCAAAGTACTCTTTCCACATCCGGATGGTCCAAGTAATGATACAAATTCACCCTTTTTTATGCTAATATTTATATTAGCTAAAGCCTTTACTTTATTAAAATTCTTATTTAGCCCCTTTATTAAAATATAGTCCATTATTCTTTAACCCTCCATTTTTTTCCTGGTGTTGTTAATACTGTTGTAATATATGAAATAACAAATATAACAATTGTATAAATTGTTACAACTGCACTAGCTGCGTGACCATTTTGGCTTAAAATATTATAAAGATACATCTGAACAGTCTGGTATGAGCTGCCAACCAATAGGTTAACTAAGGCAAAGTCGCCAAATAATATTGCTACACATAAAAGTACTGCAGATATCAATCCTCTCATTATATTGGGCACTATAACCTTAATAAATGCTTGAAATTCAGTGCAGCCTAAAATCATTGCAGCTTCCTTAAGATTAGGTGCATTTATTCCCCTAAAACTATTTCTTATAGAGTGATACATAAATGGTAAACATATTATAAAATATGCTCCTAATAATATCCACATGGTTCCAGATATATTTATAGGGTCTTTAGAATAGATCTGTATAAGCCCTATAACAAGTACCACACCTGGCATAATAAAAGGAAGTAATGACAATACATCAAAAATCTTTTCCAACTTTTTGAAATGTAAACTAGCAAGGTATATACTTGGAACCATAATGATAATACTTATTAAACAAGTCAAAATGCTTATAACCGCACTTCTTAATAATGCTAATTTAAATTGAGAATTTCCTAATATCAAACTATAGTATTTAAAAGTATAGCTTGTAGGCAAAATAGTTGTATCCCAACTGCCTGCCACAGAAAACAGAATTATAGCGAGCATTGGTACAAATAAATATATAAATAATAGTACTAAAAAAATCTTTTTCCCTATACTCTTTTTCATTTCTTTTCCTCCAAAATTTAATCTATGTTTTTAATAAGTTTAATTTTCACAAAAACAAATATCATTAAAATTCCACCTAAAACCATAGACAATGCACTAGCTAGTGAGGGATCAGAAGCTATATCATTAGATACAAGATTTGCAATAGTTATGGCAACTAGATTTTTATTAGAACCAACTAGAGCATAAGCAGTTGCATAGGCACCTAGTGAATTTGCCAAAAGGATACATAAACTTCCAGCTAATGAAGGTAGTAATGTAGGTATTTCTATTTTAGTCCAAATAGTAAATTTACTTGCACCAAGCGTTGAAGCTGCCTCTATAATATCGTCGTTTATTGCATAAACAGCAGGATACATGAGCATTATTGATAAAGGAATTTGAAAGTATATATACACAAGAATTATCCCCATCCAAGAATATAAGTCAAATCCACTGTTGTATAAATTAATGCCTAGTTTGCTTTTAAAAAATATGGTAATCAACCCATTAGCTCCAAGTAATACAATAAAAGCAAAGGCAAGAGGTACTCCGGAAAAGTTAGAAGTCATGTTCACAATAGAAACTAATCTTTCAGCAATATCCTTCTTTAACGATTTTAAGCATATTGCAGCACAAGTACCTATAATCAAACCGACTAATGATGAACAAATAGATACAGTTAACCCATTCGTTAAAGACTTTAAATAAAATTTACTTGTAAATACTTTTGTATAGTTAGAAAGTCCTATTCCACTATTTGTAATAAAGCTATTTATTAATACATAAATTCCAGGTATTATTTCAAATGATAAAACTAAAATTATTAAAAATATGAAAGGAAGCCATAAAAGGCTTCTCCTTCTTATTTCATTTTTTATTGTGCTAATATATTTTGTTTCCATAAGTCCGGTATCTCCTTACATGTTTTATTCCACACAGTATAATCCTTTATAGTTTTTGCAGATTTATAATCACTATCTGGCAGCATTTGTTTTTTTACATCTTCAGGAAGATTAACTTTTCTAATAGGCCTTGCAAATCCCTTAGCCAAATTTATTTGACCTTGATCGCTAAATAAATAATCCTGGAAAGCTTTAGCTGCATTTGGATGAGGAGCATATTTGTTTATTATTGATACATAAGCACTCATAACTGTAGCATCAGTAGGAATTACAACTTCATAATCACCTGCTTGATCAATTTGTTTTTTATAATTTAAAGCATTAAAATCCCACACAATACCAATTGGAATTTCTCCTTTTTGAAAATTACTTACTTTTTCATCAACATTGTTTAAATTGCCCATAGCATTTAACTTCTTAAAAAAATCAATACCCGGCTGAATATTTTTTTCATCTCCACCATTTGCATATGCTGCCGCAAGTACAGCATTTTGTGATTCTGCAGCCTTCATTACATCTCCTACAGATATACATTTTTTATATTCAGGGTTTAAAAGCTCTTTAAAACTGTGGGGTACGTCTTTTACAAGCTTCTTGTTCACAAAAAAGGCTATAGTTCCTGTATAAGCACCTGTCCAATATCCATCTTTATCTTTAGCCCAGTCAGGGACATCATTCCAATATTTGTTTTTATAAGGTTGTACTATATTTTGAGATTTAGCAATATCACCAAAAGTTATTCCCACATCACCTATGTCAGCTACTGGTTTATCTTTTTCAGCTTTGAATTTTGAAAGTTCTTCTACACTTGTCATGTCTGTATCTTGATGAATTATTCCATATTGATTTTCAACATTTTTAAAAATTTCGATATAGTTTGCCCAAGTATCAGGCATACCATAAGAAATAAGTTTTCCTTCTTTTTTTACAGCTTCTTTTGTAGGCCTGACTTGAAGCTGTGCATCATTACTATTTGTTTTTACAGCATCTCTTTTGGTTCCGCATCCTGCAAGTGTAGATGTAAATATTGATGTAACAATTAAACTTAATATTATGGCTCTTTTAGAATTTTTAAACATATCTTCGCTCCTTTAAACTTTTGTATTATTACTTAAATTTAAATTTCATATAGGGTGACGGATCTATTTTAAGTATTTCACATATTAGCGGTGCGACTATAAGCTGTGAGTATTCTTCTTTTTCAAAATCTACACTGTTGTCAAATATGAATAAGGGTAAGTTTCTAAGCAAATCAACATTGCCACCATGATTTCCTAATTCACTCATTCCATGATCAGAAGTTATTATTATTGAATAGTCATCTTTTAACCATAATGGTATTAAATTGGCTAGAATGCTGTCCATTTCAACCAACTTTGATTCATATTCTCTAGAACTAGAACCATACCTATGTCCAACAAAATCCAATCCCATAGGATGAATCACCAACAAGTCTGGGCAATATGTATTTCTTAAATATTCTCCGTCTAGAAATAAATGAGTATCAGGATAACTGTCATCAAAATAATAAATACCATGTTGAATATTCAAATCATCATCATGAAGTTGCCTATGACGGATATTATTAAAGGGACTTATATTATACAATTCACTTATCCAGCTATAAGCTGCAGCTCCTGTAGATAAATTACTTTTTCTAGCTAAAGAAAAAATATTCTCCATATTTGAATTGCGTGTAATATTATTAGATGTTATACCATGTTCACACACAGGTGTACCAGTAAATATAGTTTCATAACAAGGCCTAGAAAGACTGGGAAGTTCACCTCTTATATTTACATATTTAGCTTTTTTGTATTCAACCATATGCCATAAATATCCCATATGATCTTTTGCACCTTTTCTCGTAAGTCCATCTAGTAGTATAAATATTAACTTTTTCATACACTAATCTCCTTTCAAGTTGTCTACAACTAGAATTATGCACTTAGCTTGTTAAGACAACTTTACAAATAAGTTAATTCCATGTAAATCAATTCAATTCCGCACAATTCAACATAAATTATTTTTATAAGCGAAAATTTATTCAGATAATGAAAAATGACATAATCAAATAAAACTTTACTTGATTATGCCACTTTCAATTTTATTATTCCAAGACACATTTCATAGTTTTACCTTTTTCACTATAACTAGTGTCATTTACAGATTCTACTTTAAAATTTCCATTTTCATATGTAATCTTGGATATACTTGAATTATCCATATCTCGCACATTAAAATTCTTGTCCAAATAATCAATAATCAATCTAATTATTCCACCGTGAGCTACTACAAGTATATTTCCACTCTCACCATCAGAATTTTCCATGCATATCCCTGTTAGTGTTTTCATAACTCTTTTTATTACTGTATCATAACACTCCGCTTCCTTTGTATCATCCAGAGCTGCACATGAATTGCAGTATTCTCTTTGGAAATCATACTTTTCTTCTGCTTCCTTAAAGGAACTTACATTAAGGTAGTTAAGTATATCCTTAAACATTATACTCTCAAGTTCTCCTTCGTATTTTCCAAAATACATTTCTCTTAGTCCTTCAAGTTCTTTTAACTGTAAATTTTCACTTGCCCTATTTTCCTTTATAACAATTTTTGCGGTTTTCACTGCCCTACCCAAATCACTGCTGTAGGCTGCTTTAAATTTAACATTTCTAAGTCCAAGCCCTGTATTTACAGCTACCTCAATTCCTTCCCCAGTAAGAACTCCATCACACCATCCCTGAGTTCTATTAGCTTTGTTTAAAATGGTTTGTCCATGTCTCATTAAATATAAAGTAATTTTACTTTTATTATTACTGCTCATTTTCTCCTCCATAATTATATCTGCACAATATATGCCATATTATGATTATTATAACTTATCTTTTAAATCATTTCATTATTAAAACTTTCAAATTGCGTTGAAGTAATTTATAGTCTTCTATAAAACTAATTGATTCTAGCTTTTTGTAGGTTGTTTCTGGCAATTCCTCTAATGGAGTTTTAGCAAGTATTTTTCTTGTCTCCCAATCATTAAATTCGGTAATATCCTTTATGCTAGTTATACATTTTTTATTTACAGGACAGATAATTTGACATCTCATACAACCTATTAAGCAATTGTGCCACTCTGGTCTTAAGCTTTTTTTGAAATCTCCGCTATCTTCATTTTGAAGTGTAATACATTTGTTAGCATGTACTATAAATCTATCCTCTGCTATTGCTCCTGTAGGACAATTTTTTAAACACAGATCACAATTTTTACATGTAGCCATAACGGTATATTTCATCCAGGAGTCATTTTCGCAAGGCATATCTGATACATATACTCCAAGCCAATAAAAGCTGCTTTCACCATTTATATAACAAATATTATTTCTCCCATATGTACCTAGTCCACTTTTTACTGCTAATGGCTTACATGGAATATTAACCTTAATTGCCTTAAAATTTTCATAGGAAAGTATCTTCTCAGCAATTTCAGTTATCTCAGATATTTTCTTATGTTTTTTCTCAAATTCACTGCTTGAATTTAATAAATACATTGGAGGCATAATTACAGCATACCTTTTTAAACCTAAAGTAAAATATACTCTTGCTGCTGGCTGTGGAACCGCTATAATAATAATTGATTTTGGTTTTAAAAAATCATCTGATACTTTATAATCAAACTTATTTAAATATTTTCCAATATTAACATTGATATCTTCATAAGTTTGTTTCATATTTTCTATGTCTAATCTTATTTCTTCCATATGTTTAAAGGAAATAACTTGTGCCTTAAAACCATATTCTTCAACCTTCTTTATGAAATTATTTGCATAGTTTTTCATTTACCCGCACCCCTCTTTTTAATATATATAGTGTAACTATCAATTTTACATAATACAGTTACATTGGTATAATTAAATAATAACATCGGCCTAAGTAACGGTCAATATATATAATGGAGGTTACATAAAATGGAGTTCTTATGTATGGATTTTATCAATAGTCAATGGTACAAAACTCACAAAATTTTTAAGGATCCTCTAAAGGATGAAAATTGGCTGAAAGATTTTTGTGCAAAATGGAATTTATCAGCTGCTCATATACCTGATAAAGAAATGGTTAATAAATTATTAGAACTTAGAGATTTTTTAAGTTACGTCATAAATAAACTATGTATAAAAAAAACATTAGATTTAAAAGACATAAATAAAATAAATGATTATCTTAAAGCTTCTTCATTTTATAAGGTATTAGAAAAAAATGAAGATAGATTTTGCATAAAAACTGTTCCTGTTAAATCCAATTCAGATCTAATCATATTTGAAATAATTTCTTCTTTTGCTCAAATGATTTCAAAATACGATATAGACAGAATTAAACTTTGTGAAAATCCTGACTGTAGATGGGTTTTTTATGATGAAAGTAAAAGTCATACACGAAAATGGTGTGACAATACCTGCGCAACTCTTATAAAAGTTCGCAGATTTAGAGAAAACAGAAAGCAAAAAAAATGACATGATCAAAGCTCAATTTGATCATGCCATTTTTTTGTTTATATAAATGCAACATCCAATTTATCACGATCTACTAACCTTTTATACTTGTATTTAGGATATCCAACCATAAGTGCACCTGTTATTACTTTATCTTTGGAAATATTGAATAAATCTAATAATGGAGCATGATTTGAAAATGCACAAAATTCAAATAATCCCGCCCAGCAAGAACCTAATCCTAATGTAGGTGCAAATAATTCAACATAGGATAATGCAGAAATACTATTTTCTCTTCCATTTTTAAAATCCTTTGGAGCAGTTGCTAATATAATATTAGGAGCATCACGTAAAATTGAATCTATGCCATTTTTTCTATAATTATTTATATGTCTTGAAAAACTCCAATGAAGTTCAATATTATCTTCCATCCACTTAACTATTATTTCAGTAGATTTTTCTAATATTTTTTTATCTTTTACGATAATATAAGATACTCCTTGTGAGTTGCTAGCAGTAGGAGCAAAACGTGCAATATTAACTAGTTTTAACAACTCTTCATAAGGCACAGGTATATTTTTGTAACATCTTATTGACCTTCGGGATCTCAGAAAATATTCAGCAGTTTTTGAATCTAAGCCTTTAAACTCTTTTATATCTACTTGATTACATAGTGGAGTTTTAACATTATCAAGTGCACCATAAGGACATACAGCAGAACATTGTCCACAAGCAATACAAGAATTTTTATTAGCTTCAGGCCCATCTTCTTTCATATATAAAGCTGTAGTAGGACAAACTTTTGTACACGCTCCACATTTTATACATAATGATTTATCTACTTTAATTAAATCCATTAATATTCACCTCTTAAATTTTGTGTTTCACAAATTCAATTCCTATATCAAATGCTTTAGCACAATCTTTGGGAAATACTTCTTTATGCCTTTTGAGCTTTTTTTCATAATCAAACATATCTGAAACTACCTTTGAATAATCATTAAATTGGTAAGTATCAGTACAATACAATGTTTTGCATTTTCTAAAGAATTTTTTAAATAGCATTTCGTTAGATTCAAGATATTTATCTAAACATATATTTTTCATTTTCTCTTCAGATATGTTCATTGTATATATTAATGCTGCAGGAATATTTCTAGGCAGAAGTGTAGGATGATTAGTATACTCTATCAACGGAAAAAATAGTCTTTCCATAAATGATCTTGTTTCACCCGTAACATTACCCAAATATATAGGCGAACCTAAAACCACTGCATCTGCTGTATCCAGCTTTTTTAGCACAGGAGAAAGATCATCTACCATGGCACATTTACCGTAACTTTTACCTTCTTTTAATTTACATGCAAAACAACTAGCACAACCTTTAAAGTTTAAATCATACAGATGAATAATTTCTGTTTCAGCCCCTTGAGAAGCGGCTCCTTCAAGAACCTTATTTAATAAAGTTGCTGTATTATGATTTTTTCTAGGACTTCCATTAATAGCTATTACTCTCATATCACAATCCTCCTTGTCATATAATAAGTTTGCATAGTTTCTAATTCAATAAAATTTCATATTTCTGTTGTAATTTCAAATTAATGTTGTAAAATACTTTACAAGAGATATTATATACTGTACTATCATTTTATGGAAGTAGGTACTTTTAAGTAATATAGTACCCATTTGTATACTTATAATAACTAATTATTATAATGAAGAGAGGTGAATATTAGTGATGACAATATACTAAAGCTCTGTAAGTTATATGTCCCATCGCTAAATATAGCAAATGTTGAAATTTAAAGGTAATGAATACAGCTGTTCCATGGAATTAACTTTAGACATCATAGGCGGCAAATGGAAGCCTCTTATTATATGGCACTTAGGTGAAAATACTCTGAGATTCAATGAGTTAAAGAGGGCCTTGCCAAATATTACTCAAAAAATGCTTACTCAGCAGCTTAGAGCATTGGAGGAAGATCAATTAGTGAATAGATTTGTCTATGCTGAGGTTCCTCCTAAAGTAGAATATTCTCTTACAGAAAAGGGTAAAACCCTTTTACCTGTTTTATCAACTTTATGTAAGTGGGCAATTGAATATTCTAATTCAATGACATCAAGTTAAGAAAACGAAGTGACTGTAAGCAAAGTTGAATGTTTCTATTCATCAAATTTGATATTTAATATTTATTTGCTTGCCCACTTCTCTAAAAATTTGACTGTCTCATTCCACGAGTCCATATTTGCCTGTGCCCAACTTTCTACATCATATGGATATTTCTCTGATGGATATATTGACTGAAAAGGCACTGTCAACATATGACCTGACTTTGCAAAGGTAATGTGCTTATATTCATGTTTAAAATGTGATTTTTCAAATATACTGCAAGCCGTTTCTGAATGCATTTTTGAAGGCCATATTTCATCTGCTGCTGATGATATCATTAAAACAGATCCATTTATCTTGTCCAATGCAATAGTAGCCTTGTCCCTATCGCCTTCTTCAATTAGTTTTTTATACATCCATGCCAGTGCTCCTTTTTCTTTTTTCATCATTTTTATTATCAATCGCAGTATAATATGGAAACTAAATTTTAGATAAGGTATTTCGCGACCTCTATACATCCATGAAGAATGATGAGAGGGAAGTTTTCCATTCTTAATCCCCTCATATACGTAGCAACTTGGAGTATTTGCAATAACACAGGTGATATCTTTAAACATAGATGCTGCAAGGAGCACCAGTTCACCACCCTTAGATCTTCCATATATAGCTATCTTGTTTTCGTCAACAGTATCCTGCCTCTTTAGCCACTTTACTGCATTTTCAACGTACTCAAGTGGTATCATGTTAAGATCCTCTGGTATTCCTTCAAGTCCAAAATAGCAAACCGCTAATGCAGAATATCCTCTCATGGCAAATAGTTCAGCAATTGCCTGTGCTTTTTCAATTCTACCATCACTTCCACTTAAAACAATTATTGCAGGGTGTTTTATATTATCTTTATAAGTAAAATATCTTGCTAAGAGATTTTTTTCTACTATATCAATACTTTCGATTGTGTCATCACAGTAAACCTTTGTATGTTCCTTTGATGCAATTATTTTTCCATTTTTCTCTACTGTAAATGTAATTTTGTACTTTCTATTTTCATTTATATTACTTAACTTTTGTATTAACTTGCTCTTACGGATCTGCCTTGGCCTCATAGAATAAAATAATCCCATTTTATCACAATTGCTATAAGTTCCATCAACTGGCACTGCATTTTTCAAATCAATATTTCCACATTCATCTGTTTCAAAGACCGCATAAGATTCCCACAATGTATTATCACCTATCTCAAGTATAGAAGTGTTAATGCAGTAATAATCGCTGCTTACCGCACGAATTGTAACTTTTTCATTTTTTGAAAGACCATTTATTTCTATATCAACTGACTCATCCGCTCTTGATACTTCTGGTGTTATTTTTATTGTACAATTATCATTATTCATAAATTCTCCTCTACCTTCTATCAGAATCTGCTATTTCTCCATAACATGTCCAGTTAGAACCATCATAAGCAGCTAATTTACTTTAGCTCTTCAATTTCATCATACTTACCTATGACAATTAAAATATCACCTTTTAATATTTTATAATCGGATTTAGGAGATACATAAATGGTATCATTTCTTTTTATAGCTATAATATTTATTCCATACTTAGATCTTATGTTTAACTCTTTTAAAGTTTTGTCATACCACTTTTTAAATGCAAATATTTCTGTTATACCGTATTCTGAAGATAACTCTATAAGTTCAAGTATATTTTCTGATGCCAAACTATGAGCAACTCTAAACGCAGTATCTCTTTCAGGGAAAACCACTTTGTCAGCACCTATTTTATATAATATTTTTGCGTGAATTTCCGTATTTGCTTTAGCAAGAATATATTTTACACCCATTTCCTTTAATATAAGAGTAGCAATAACACTACCTTGGAGATTAGTACCTACCCCTATTATAGCAGCATCAAAGTTGTTAACACCAAGAGATTTTAAATTTTCTTCATCAGATATATCCGTTTGTATAGCTTGAGTTACATACGGGCTTATTTCCTGTACTACTTCTTCTTTTGAATCCACTGCTAGTACATCATTACCTAAATTGTAAAGTGTTGTAGCTACTGAAGCTCCAAATTTACCTAAGCCTAAAACTACATATTGTTTTTTTGACATCATATTTCCTCCATTTTTTAAGTTTATTCTATCCAATTAATATTCTGCCTTTAGGATATTTTATAGAATTAGGGGTTGTTCTCTTTACTATGGACAGTACTATTGTAAGGCCTCCTAATCTTCCTAAAAACATCACCATTGATATAATCAATTTACCAAAAGAAGTTAAATCAGGTGTAATACCCAAACTTAGTCCTACCGTTCCAAAAGCAGATACACTTTCAAACAATATACTTTCCATAGTAATTCCACTTTCAGTTATAGATAACATGATTGAAGATACAAATACTACAATTATTCCTATGGATAAAACTACCAGTGACTTATACACTGTATTTTTATTTATTGTTCTATTACAAATTTCAGTATTTTCCCTACCACTTATTATAGATAAAACCGTTAATATAATGATAGCTATGGTAGTCGTTTTTATTCCCCCAGCTGTAGAACCTGGTGAACCTCCTATAAACATAAGTATCATAGTTAACAGTTTACTATTTCCATTTATATCAGCAAGTGAAATAGAGTTAAAACCTGCAGTTCTTGGTGTAATGGATGCAAATATACAAGACATTATTTTACCTTTTGTACTCATATTGCCTATAGTTGCAGTATTGTTTCTTTCAAATATAAAAAATAATACTGCACCTGAAACTATTAAAATGCAAGTTGTAATAAGTACTACTTTTGAATGAAGTGATAACTTAACTCGCTTTGAGCTATAAAATATACTCCATAATTCCTGCCATACATAAAATCCAAGACCTCCAATTATAATTAAAGAACTTATTGTAAATATAACAAGGGTATTGTTATGATAAGAAGTTAAACTTTTTCCATCCCCAAATAAGTCTATACCTGCATTGCAAAAAGCAGATATAGAATGAAATACTGAAAAAAACAATCCTTTAATAAATCCAAATTGAGGTATGAATTGAAAAGATAAAATTGCAGCTCCTATAAATTCAGTTAAAAAAGTAAAAATTAATATGTATTTTGACATTTTAACAAGTCCCTGTAGATTAAATGAGTTTAAAGATTCATGTATTATCATTCTTTCCTTTAACGTAATTTTTCTTCCAATAATTAGTGCAAATAGAGTTGAAAATGACATAAATCCCAAGCCACCAACTTGAATTAGTATCATAATTACTACTTTTCCAAAATAACTCCAGTGATTTCCCGTATCTACAGTTACAAGTCCTGTTACACATGTAGCCGAGGTTGATACAAATAGTGAATCTATAAAACTCGTATATGCTCTGTTTGTAGATGAAATAGGAAGATGTAAAAGTACTGCACCCAATAGTATTATTATCAAGAAACCAAGTACTAAAGTTTGTATTTCATTTATCTTGAATAATTTAGGGAATTTATTTTTTGTTTTCATTTGTTTTAATCTCCTTATTAATTTCTTATATAAAAAGTCAATAATTTTAGTATAATACAAAAATAAAGTTTTCAGTCTATAATCATCAGTTAAATTTATAATAGCCTCCTATGATATTTTGATTTTATCATAGGAGGCTGCATTTTACAGTCCCTCTTTAAAAATATTTATCTTCTAATTTCGTAACCCAGTTATCTTTCATATTAGAACAGATACTGTATGTATCATTTAAAATAAAACTTACTATAACATTTCTAATATTTCTACCGCATATTTTTCACTTGGAGCATTAACTTCAACTGTATCTCCAACTTTTTTTCCTACTAATGCTTTTCCTAAATCTGACTCTATGCTTATACGCATATTTTCTGGGTCGGCATCTATAGTAGTTACTAACGATACAATTTCTTCATCTTCATCCTCCACAAATTTAATTTTAAATTTACTATTAACACCTATTACCGATTTATCTGCACTTTTAACATCTATTACAGTTGCAGTTGAAATCATACTTAATAGATACTGAATTCTATTATCATTTTCTCTGTAGTTTGCACAAGCTTCTTTATACTCTGCATTTTCAGACCTATCGCCGTGTGCAGCAGCTACTAATTTTTCCTTTGCTATTTCAGCCCTTTTTACGGTCATTCTATAGTCTAATTCTTCTCTTAATTTGTCAATATTTTCTTGTGTCAGTATATTCTTCATATAAAGACAAACCTCCCTGCCATATATTATGTTACTATTATATAATATATAGAGAAAAATTTAAAATCTCTTGCATAATTCTATATTTTCAACTTAAACTAATCTATATAATTAGGGAAGAGTTGATAATATGTTTGTAGATAGAAAAGATGCTGGTGAAAAGCTTTCTATAAAACTTGAGAAATTTAAAAATGAAAACCCTATTGTTCTTGCTATTCCAAGAGGAGGAATAGTAACAGCTTGTGAAACTATAAAAAAATTTGGATTTGAATGGGATTTAATCATTCCAAGGAAAATAGGTTCACCTCGTAATAAAGAAGTTGCCATTGGTGCTGTATCTTCAGATGGGACCTATCTTTTAAATGAAGAATATATACATATGCTAAATATATCCAAGGAGTATATAGAAAAAGAATTATCTAACCAAATAAAAGAAATTAAAAGAAGATTAAATAAATATAAAGGAAATGAAAGTTTTCCCTATGTAAAGAATAGAACAGTAATAATTATTGACGATGGAATTGCAACTGGTTTTACAATACAGGCCGCTATAAAGTCTATTAAAAAACACGCTGCAAAAAAAATTATTCTAGCTGTACCAGTAGCCCCACGGGATACAATTTCTTTATTGAAGGAAATTGTAGATGAAGTTATATGCCTATTTATACCCGATGAATTTTATGCTGTAGGCTTACATTATAAAAACTTTGAACAGACTACTGATGAGGAGGTCTTTACTATAGTACGTGAACTAAGAAGAGATAGTTAGCTTCATAAAAGGCATATCATCTAAACAATCAACAGCTTTGCAAAAAATTTCTTCATCCATTGAACAGTTAAATTCTACTGCAAAAATGTATGCTTTCCTTCCAATCCATTGACAATTCTATCTACATATTGACTATTTGTGTAACAATTTATGCACTCCTGCAAGTTTCTTGCTTGCCCACGTTTTAAATATCCTATAAATGCATTTAACGCATTTTCATTACAGTAGTCACTATGTACAACCCCATTTTGTTCAACACGTGTGCGTAGTTTCTGAATTTCAATAACAATTTGGCCAATTATATTACTATTTATTCGTTTAGAAGCTAACCTATATATAATTGTTAAAATAAATATACCTGCTAAAATTGCAGTAAATTGTGATGCATAATACTTAAAAATATTTGTGTTAACATCTTTTCCAATAAAAAAACTACTCAAAGAAGCTATGCTGTTATAAGATTCATTTGAAATTATTCCAAATGAAAGGAAAAGCACAAATAAACTCCCTGAAATTTGAACTTGTCTCTTTCCTTTTTTCTCATACTTAGCTCTTTTTTGATCTAACCCATGAATTCTAATTATCATTTTTCTTATTGTTTCTAGTTGTCCTATCAAGATTTGCCTATTATTCATGTAATCTCCCCTACCTCGTAAATTCATAACTTATCCTTATACTTATATGTATATTAAATTCATAGAAATTAATTCTCAAATGTACTAGTATGCTTTTTCTATATACATGGATAAGAAACCTGTGATAAAAATAATAAAAAAATTATCCTAAAAAAGAACTTATACAAAATTACGTTAGAGAAGATTGTAATTGAATATAAACAAAAAAGTAAAGTTCAAATAAAGTTTTAGTGTTTATTTAAGCTTTACTTTTTATTTTATTATTCACTCAAAAATCATACCTATATTAATTGACTTTAAATTCAGATATTTTACTTTGTAATTCTATCACTATTTGAGTCAATGATTGAGCAGCAAATGATACCTGTTTCATAAGTGCAGTTTGTTCTTCTGAAGCTGCTGCAACAGTTTCAATGTAATTAGAAGATTTAGTTGAAATATCAGAAATATTTTGTATTTTATCTACCATATTATTAGAATGACTGTGTAACCCTTCAATAATCTCTTCTACTTGAGCCATTTGTTCTGCAACATCTTTAACAGAAACGCTTATATCCTTAAATGAGTTACTAGCCTGATTTACCATAATTTTCCCCATATCTACTGATGCATTTCCTTTACCCATAGCTGCCATTGCACTAGCAATATGCTGCTGTATTTCCTTTATAAGATCACCGATTTTTCCTGATGCAGTTCCTGATTGTTCTGCTAATTTTTTAACTTCTTCAGCAACTACAGCAAAACTTCTTCCATGTTCCCCTGCTCTAGCTGCTTCTATTGCAGCATTTAAGGCAAGAATGTTTGTTTGTTCAGATATGTTATTTATTATATTAATAATACTATCTATTTCTTTAGATTTTTCACCTAACACATTCACAATATGTGTTGATTCAGAAACCTGTAAACTTATATTCTCCATTTGATGTATTGCATCATTTATTATATTATTACCATTTTTAGCCACTTTTGTAGAATCAAAAGATAATTGAGTTGTTAAGTTTACATTTTCTTTTATATTTTTTATACCTGCATGAATTTGTGCAACTGCTTCAGATATATATTCTGTATCTTTAGTTTGTGCTTCAACATGTTGAGATACTTTTTGCATTGATAGGGCTACTTGTTCAGCAGCCTCCCCAGTTTGTTCTGCACTCGCAGTTAGCTCTTCAGATGTACCTACAACATTGTCAAGGTTATTGCTAATAGAATGAAAAGTTGTTTTCAAATTCGATGACATTTTATTTAAATTCTGACTCATATGACCCAATTCATCTTCAGAATTAACATCCAGAGTATGAGTTAAATCTCCATCACAGATAATAGAAGTCAATTTAGTAACTTGCTTTATATTTTTTGTTATGTAATTGCTATAAAATAATATGGCAGCAGTAATTATTACTATTAAAAGTATACTAAGTATAACAAGTATAGATACTAAGTTTTGTAAAGGGCTGTATAATTCCTTTTGTGAAACAGTAATACCCAATATCCAATTTGTTGAAGCTATAGGTGTATAATAAATGGCTCTCTCATCGTTGTCCTCCATATAAAAACCATTACCATCTTTCCCGCTTAGTATATCTTTACTAATAAGTGAAAATTTGGAATCACTTGTTATTTTAGATTTCATTACTTTTTTTGAATCTACGCCAGCAATATATGATCCATCACTTGCAATGAGAAAAGCTTTTCCAGACTCACCAAATTTAATTTTATTAACCATATCTTGTAGATTAGTTAAATTAATATCTGCACTAGTTTCTCCAATAAAATTACCTTTTTCATCATAAAATGGTGCCGAAGCAGTTGCCATAGTAACCTTTGTATTATCGTCATAAAATGGAGGAGTCCAACTCACTTTATCTTTTGTGGTTTTTACTGCCTTATACCAATCCTGAGAAGGATAGTTATAATCATCTTTCATATAATCTTCTGTATATATAACTTTATCATTATCTTTATAGGCATAAGGTCCAAAAAACTTTATATTATCTTTATATTTGTATGGTTCAAACCATACCCCTACTCCAAAAGTATCATCATTAATTGCGGCATATTTTTGTACTAAGTTCTTATAATCATCTGTAGACATGGTATTTCCTGAAACTTCAATAGTTCTTGCTAAAGTCTCAGCAATTCTATTGTGTGAAGTAATTCTGTTATTAACTGATAATTTTAGTTCATTCATTTTGTAAGATATTTTACTATCAATTTGCTGGCTGATAATTTTTCTTCCAGTATAATAACTTAGTACTGATAAAATAATTAAAATGATTATTGTAACGGGAAGAATAGCTATAATAGTTCTTGTTCTAATACTTTTAATTCTTATCAATTAACTTCACCTCCAATTAATTATCTTATAACTTTTATCATTACAATATTTTTCGATATGTTCATTTATTAGCTTTATGTTTTTATTAATATTAAATTGAAACTTCATATAGAAAATATTTAAAAGTATTCTAAAAACGCCATAATTTTCTTGAGCGTATTTATAATACTATTTATTCTAATGCATCTTATATGCTCTATATTGCATGTTAAAAGAAAACTATAGCTTACATTTATAAAACTCAATATAATAAATTTGTAATAAAAAGGAGGTTAATTTATGTTCAAAGGATTCATTTTGGGACTTTCAAGCGGAGGCTACTGCCTTGCTTCTTGTATTCCTGTATTTGTTCCCTATATTTTAAGTGAAGATAAAAAGACAAAATGGAATTTTATTTGTTTATCCAAATTCATGTTAGGAAGACTTCTTGGTTATATACTATTTGCTCTTTTGGCGTGGATTACAGGAAACTTTATAATAAAACAATCTCACTATAAAGAAATTATATTTGCACTGTCTTATATATTTTTATCATTTACACTTATAGTTTACACATTTTCAAAGTCACATAGATTTTGCAATATTAAATACTTTAGTAAGTTTTCTAACTACTCAAATAAAGAAAAAGGATTTACTACTGTAGTTCTTTTAGGCTTTTTAACAGGTATAAATGTATGTCCACCATTCATTTTAGCTTTTTCAGATGCTGCTTTCTTTACTAATATCCTCAGCAGTATTTTTTACTTTGCTGCCTTTTTCGTAGGCACTGCTGTTTATTTCATACCCATTCCATTTATAGGTGTTTTAAAAGGTAAGCAAATTAAATTAATAGGTCAAATGTGTTCTTTGATAATTGGAGTGTTTTACATGTATTCAGGAATAATGATGCTTTTTAAGGAGATGATGTTAAATTGAATAATTTAGAAACTAAAAAAATAGCAGAAACAAGTACAGGCAAAAAGTTTGCAAAATCAGTAGCTGCTTGTATACCAATATTACTGTTAAGTATTGTTTTGTTAAGCGGCGGCAGTTCCCTTCCAAAGGAACCTTTAATGAGAATTTCTTTTTCCATAGGCTACGTTTTTATAAATATAATATTTTTTCTTATGGTGTACACAAAGAAAACTTATAAATATAGGAAGATATTTTTTGTAATATATGCCTTACTTTTTGCAGTCAGTTTTATGACTAATTTAATAGAAGTTAGAGGCAGCATTTTCTATAATGAATCCACTTTTATTAATGGAGAAACTCCATTTTGTCATATGGTAATTCCAATGATTATAATACCTGCTGCTTTAACCAAAACCATAATTTTTCCCGGTTCACTTTTAACTGGATTTGCTAGCATTGCAAGTATGATAGTAATTTGGCTTGGCGCTAGTATAGCCTTTGGAAGGGGCTGGTGCAGTTGGGCTTGTTTTTATGGAGGACTTGATGAAGGCTGTTCTTCACTATGTAAAAAGCCAAAGTTGAAAATAAATAGAAAGTGGACTTATTTATCCTTTGCTATTTTAATATCCATTGTTTTATTGTCTGCTGCTACTCTTGCTCCTGTTTACTGTGATTGGCTTTGTCCCTTTAAAGCAGTTACAGAAGCAGAACAAATAACTTCCACAATAGTGTTAATTAAAACTATAGTTTTTTACTCCTTATTCTTAATTTTAGTTATAATACTGCCTATACTTACTGGGAAAAGAACTCAATGCGGACTATTTTGTCCCTTCGGAGCCTTCCAATCCTTTTCTAACAAAATAAATATATTTGAAATAAGAATAGATAAAAACAAATGCTTAAATTGCAAAAAGTGTGTACGAGAATGCCCAACTTACTCGATAGATGAGAACAGTCTTGCAAATGGAAAAGCTTTAATAACCTGTACCAAATGCGGAAAATGTATAGATACATGCCCTGTTTCTGCTGTATCTTATCACATAAAAGGTACAAAAATAGGTGTAAAAACTAATTTATCAAGGTATTTATTTCTCTATCCTGCATATATTTTTGCGCTTACAATTGGCGGTGGAGCTATGATTAAGGGAGTATATAGACTTTTAAAACTTATAACTACAGGCAGCTTTTTTTAGAAGTAATTAAATAATAAAGAGAAAGGCGGATTAAAAATGATCAAATTGAAAGCTTTTTTAGGGTATACTGCTGCTGTTTTATCCTTATTTGTAGTACTAGCCACTTTTATAGCTAATGACTTCTGGGCTAAAGAGTTTGTTAATATAACTTCACTAAAAGTTTCTCCTATATATACTGGCGGTGAAATAAATAAGACTATTTCTTTCAAGGATTATACCATAAAAATACACAAGCCTGTATTTCAGGGCCTTTTTTCTGATAGATCTAAAGGCTTTGTTGAAGTTGATTATACAGGTAAAAATATACCTAAAGTAATTTCTCAAAGTATAGATTTTGACAGCGATGGTAAATATGACTTTTACATTAAATACGATACTAGAAATGATAAATCTCAATTTAAATCTTTAAATAAAAATGTAGTTTCTCTGCAGGGAGTATATAAAATAACGACTGGCTATGCCGTTAGAGTAAATTTAAAAAAGTAGATAAAATAAAAGTAAGATTCACATAGAATTTTGAACCTTACTTTTTATTTAGTTACTTTTTGACACATTTAACGATTTCTTCTTAGTTGTTTTTTCTTACTTATAAGTTTTAAATTAAACTTCAAATATTTTTTATAGGAATAGTAGCAAAAGCTCATTCCTAGAAATTCCGCTGATATTAAAATTGAGGCTAATGTCACTGTTACAATTTTTTCATTATAAACCAAATGATAATATAAGGATGGGATACAAGAAATAGCTCCAATTATAGCAAATACCACTATAAACGCTACCTTTACATCCATTTGTTTTATACCAAATATATATATAAACATAAGCCTAGAAATTGTTCCAATTACACCACCAAGTATACAAGATATAATTAATATAGACGCAACTACGCCATTCATATTTACAACCGTTACTTGGCACATACCAACAAATAATCCAATAAATATAGATATTATTAAGTTAAATAAAAAATCTTTTACATTTTCCTTCATATTCAAATCACCCCAAAATTTATAAACCTCTCTATACGCCAAGAAATTTCTTAAAATCGTTCAAATATTTTCGTGTAACATAAACCTCTTCATCTATATTCATAATTTTTAATATAAGCTTACTATTAAACCAGGAAATTATACGATCTACCTTCTCTATATTTACAACAAAACATTTACTCACTCTTATGAATCCTTTACTTTCCAGCTTTTCTTCTAACTCATAAAGCTTTTCCTTTACTTTATATTTTTTGTCCCTTGTTCTGCCGAAAACGTCATTACCCATAGCTTCAAAATAGTAAATTTCATCATAAGTTAAGACTTTAAGTTCGTCCTTTTCACATCTTCCTGTAATTATATTTTTAAATTCTTCTTTGCTTGTTGAAATTTCATTTAAATAATCCATTAAAACATTTAT
Organism: Clostridium sp. AWRP; assembly: GCF_004006395.2. Lineage (NCBI taxonomy): Bacteria > Bacillati > Bacillota > Clostridia > Eubacteriales > Clostridiaceae > Clostridium > Clostridium sp. AWRP. The sequence goes on from NZ_CP029758.2 coordinate 2,994,933, forward strand.
GGTCGTCATATCAAAATATATGCCTATTTTTCCCTTTTCTAAAGGAAATCCTTTTTCAATTACACACACCTTGGCATCCTTATTAATTTCTATTTTCCGGGTATTAAGTATTTCTTCTAATACTCTGGTCATATTTTCAGAACAAATTAAATTCATTTCCATGATAAAACCCCATTTTTCACATTCTACTATAAAAAAAAGTTCAAAATTGTACTAGGTACGTTGCTGATAACTTGACTTAAAATAATCGAGACAAGGTAACTTGCTCCCAAGGCTCGTCTATGTTGCCGCAATGTAAAATTTATTGCCGCTAAACTTTTCCATTCCATAATTCTAACGAATTGTATAGAAAGAACCAGTTTATCAAGCATTAGTGTAAATCTTATTTACTAATAAGTCAATATTTATTTCAATTTCTTATTTATCCCCCTTTATACGCTATTTGAATCAGATATAAAAGCTTTTCAATTGCTAACTTAATGTTTGACAACTTACATATTATCTGTATATGATAAATTTGTTTATATAATTTTTTATAAGAATAATAGGAAGGTTAGTATATGGGAACAAATACAGTAATAACTCAAATAATATCATTATTTTTAGTTGCATTAGTAGGTTTTTATGGTGGTAAGAAAAATATTATAGATGAAAATTTATCAAATGGATTGTCCAGGCTATTAGTAGAAATAACCACTCCTTTTTTAGTTATTTCTTCATTTAGTATTTCTTATGGTTCAAATATTGCAGATAATATTATAAGGACTTTTATTTACAGCTTCATAATATTTATATTAACTCCACTATTCGTAAAGCCTTTACTTATAGGAGTTGATAAAAGCAAGAAGAACGTTCTTGAATTTGCAATGGTGTTTTCAAACTGCGGCTTTATGGGATTTCCTGTAGCTCAAAGTATTTTTGGAAATGAGGGAGTTGTTTATGCTGCTATATTTAACATGGTTTTCAATATTTTTGTATGGACTTATGGTGTAATGTTATTTAATAATACAAGCAGCTTTAAAGAAGTAATAAAATCTCTTAAAAATCCAGGAATAGTTTCTGCAGTAATCGGGCTTTTAATTATGGTATTTTCAATAAAAATCCCACCTATGTTTATGAGCACAATGAAAATGGTGGGAGGTCTGACAACCCCCATATCTATGCTTATAATAGGAAGTTTATTGTCAAGAAGTGAGCTTAGCAAAATCATTAAGGACAAGAGTATGTACTATGGTTCACTCATAAAACTTATACTTATTCCAGCAGCATTATACATAGTTTCACTTTTATTTAAAGAACATTCTATGGTATTAAAGACACTAATCTTAATGCAAGCTATGCCTGCAGGAGCGTTTACAACAATTTTTGCAGAAAACTTTAACAAGAATAAAGAGTATTCTGCTTTTATAGTATCCTTTTCATCACTGCTTTCAATAGTTACTATACCAATTGTAATTAAACTTTTCATCTAAAGTTTGTAACCAGAAAATCAACTTATACTCCGTATATTTTTTACAAACTTCAGCTCGTTAAGTATTTAAAAGAGCTTCATTATTGTGAAAATATACCTATGTATAAGTTGATTTTTAAGTTAGAATACTTATGTAGATTGTAAAGTTTAAAACTAAATCTATAAGTGCCCAAAATTATTAATTATAAGCAGATCTCTTGACATCAGGTTGAGTTTTGACTCCAACGATGCTTATTCAAGCTTCTTAGTACCTCTAGCACTTAGAAGGTGTTATCCTTTAGAGGAAATCGTATCCAGGCGTGTATCCACAGTGCTTGTTCCCCCACTTTGATAGTCGCTTTCGTAGAGTGTAATAGTGGTGTTAGCAACAGTAGCAATCAGATAAATCTTGGTTGAATCTATAACTTTACTATTTAAATCGAACTGGTAATTTAGATAAGTTTAATGACAGAGTTAATTATCTATATATAAGTGATTCTAATTGAAATTTTAACTTATACATAAAATATACTAACAAAATTGAAATTACACTTAAAAACTTTTTTTATAAGTCTTAGTGAGGTATTTTAGAAAATCTTAGAAGCTTATATATGTCTGAGGTACGAGTTTATATAAGCTTCTTTAGATTTTCAAAATACCAAGCTTTAGACTTATAAAAAGTTTTTAGTATTATGAAATTTGTTAGTATATGGCTGGTATAAGTAAACTTTCTATTTAGACACTCTATAAAGAATTATAATTAAATTATAATAAATTTTTGAACCTTTTTGAGCTAAGGTGTCTCTTATATAATAGGTGCACCTAAAAGAGGAGGTAATTAAGTGAATAACATCGACATAATACAGCGCTGCAAAGAAGGTGATCTAGATGCCTTTAATATATTATTTGAAGAATACAGTGTAAAAGCTGTACGTACTGTATATCTTATAACCGGTCAAAAAGATATTGCAGAAGATATAGCTCAAGAAGCATTTATAAAATGTTTCAATCAAATAAAGAAATTAAAAAAAGCAGAGGCATTTGAATCATGGTTCTATCGCCTTCTTACAAGAATATGCTGGAGGTACTGTTCAAAACAAAAAAACAACCTGTGTATTGATGATATCAATGATAAAAATACAGTTTCAAGCAACTCACTATCTGACATAACAGAAAAAAATGAAATAAAACATCTTGTGGATAAGGCCCTTGATAAATTGAGTATGCCTTTAAAAACAACAGTTATCCTATACTATTATAATGAGTTGTCCATAAAAGAAATAGCACATGTATTAGGATGTTTTGAAGGTACGATAAAATCTCGGCTGCATAATGCTAGAAAATTACTTAAGAAAGAATTTTTAACTGAAAATTTTGAAGGTTACTATTTTAATGATAATAAGGATGTGAGGTGTAATGAAAATGCTTAATCAAGAACAATTTGATAAAAATATAAAAAGAGCTTTATTAAACAAATCTCAGGGTATAGTACCATCTGATAACATGTTTGAAAATATAAAATCTGAAATTAAATCAAATAGGAGTGATAAATATATGTCTAGAGAAAAATTCTTACCTTTTAGTTTAAATATTAAAAAAACTGTCATTGCTGCTTCCTGCGGATTTCTTATACTGGCAGGCTCAGTTGTTGCATCACCAAATTTAAGGGCTTCAGCTCTTCAAAGTATAGGTAAACATGTTGATGGTTATACAGATATGAAGAATTACAATAAAACTCCATCTAAAGCAGATTTACAAAAGGATTTAGGTTACAGTGTAAAAATACCTAACTCTCTCTCTGGAGGATATAAACTGGTTGAAGCTGGTGTAGATGGGCATATAAATGGTGCAACCCCAGACAACCAATATGATAATAGAGGCGCATATGCAACCTATTCCATAAATAATGATAGAAAAACAACCTTATCTCTTGGAGCTTCAAAGAGATCTGTAGAAGCAGATGATCCAATATTTAAAAATGCCGTACCTGTAAAAATGGGCAGCATTACAGGATATTTTACACAATATAAAGTACATGAAGCACCTGAAGGCACTAAATTTTCAGCTAAAGAAAAGCAGGATATCAAAGATGGCAAGGAAGTTCTAATTGGTATGGGAAGTCCGAAAAAAAATGTTAAGCTCAAAGAAAAGTTTAGCCAAGAATGTGCATTAAAGTGGAAAGATAATGGTATAAACTATCAACTTACTTCTATGGGCAATTTAAGTGAAAGTCAAATGTCTGAATTGGCTCAATATGTAATAAGCTCTAAATAGCTAATATGGCTGGTATAAGTATAAAATTCACTTATACCAGCCATATATTAGTAAATTCTTAATTTTTAATCCAGTGAATAGATCACATCACCTAATTGTTCAGCTTCCGCTTTGTCATGAGTGACCAGTATAATGGTCCTTCTATTTTCGCTGTAAATCATTAAAAATTTCTCTATTATATCACTTTTTAATCTATCATCAAGTCCCTTAAAGGGCTCATCCATTAAAAGCAAATCACTTTTATAAGCAAACGCCCTGGCAAGTGCAACTCTTCTTTTCATTCCTCCACTTAATTTGTAAGGAAGCTTGTCTTTATAATCCCACAATTCTACCATATTCAAAAATTTTCTTACAGCTAAATCTACTCTACCTTTGTCCATAGTAGATTTTAATACAAAAGCAACATTATCATATACACTAAGGTATGGAATCAATCTATCCTCTTGAAACACATAAGATATGGTACTTCCTTTTAAATTAACTTCTCCATTATAATCTTTTTCAATTCCACTTATTATATTTAACAATGTGGTCTTGCCACATCCTGAAGGTCCAAGAATAGCTGTAATCCTATTTTTCAAAAATTTCATATTCAAATTATAAAAAACAGGTACTTCCTCATAGTATTTACTCAATCTATTTATTGTAACTTCATATTGGTCTTCATTTTGCTCTTCCATAAAATCCCCCTCTTTATCAATGCACAATTTACAATTCTAGTAAACAACTACTTTTTTGCTCTACTCAAGTAATACTTAAATATTTTTTCAAAAATAAAACTTAAAATTACAATTACAATAGTCCAAGCAAAGAGTTCTGATGTTTCCAAAGTTGTTTTAGCATTTAAAAGATTTAGTCCTATAGAATAATTAGGAGTACTTAATACTTCAGATGCCACTGAAACTTTCCATCCGATTCCAAGACACATAAATATTCCTGATATAATATAATTTTTTATACTTGGTAGATATATATCTTTTATCACATACTTTTGCTTTACATTATATACACTTGCCATCTGTATTAAATATTTATCTACAGACTTTATACCTTCAATTACATTTGTATATATTATTGGAAAGCATATAAGTATGGCTGTGAAAATCACCACATTAGATGAATTAAACCACACTAAGGCTATAATAATTATAGATATAACTGGAGTAGATTTTACAGTAACCACAAGAGGTTCCAATAATTCTTCTATAAATTTATTCATTCCTGCAATTACACCAGTTATAATTCCAATAGCTATGGATAATAAAATTCCAATAATCACTCTTAATATACTATTAAAAACGCTTTCCCAAAAATAATTTTTCCCCATTAGAATTATTAGAGTTTTTAATACTTCAAAGGGTGACGGTAAAAGAAGAGAATTATTCATAAAAAGGGAGCAAAGCTCCCAAATCAGCATCCAAAATATCAGTATAGATAGTTTTTTAATTATTTTTGTTTCCACTGTAATAGAAATTTTCATCCGGCATTTTTCCTCCAATGGATTTTGGATTATTCTCATTCAAAACTTCATAAAATTTTTCCAGAGCTTGTTTTCCATCTTTAGCACTTATAAATACTATATTACTCTTTGGAATAGCCATTTCTGCTACTTTAGCCTTTGGAATTATACTTTCCTTTGCTATAAGTTTTCCTGATTCTTGTTTATTTTTATTTACAAAATCTACTGATTCTTTATATTTGCTCAAGAAAGTATCTAAATCTTTTCCTCTCTTATCTATAAATGATTTTCTAAAAACTAAAGTTCCCATTACAAGCTTGCTTTGTCCTTGGGAAGCCTTGTCCCATTCTTTTGTCAAATCTATAGGTATTCTTAAATTACTATCCTTCATTTTAGTTGTAGTTACAAAAGGTTCTGGTAAAACAGCCAGATTCACTTTTTTAGATGCTATTGCTTCAGCTAAATCACTGTGATCCATTTTATAATCAATAGTCACATCTTTTCCTGGTTCCAATCCATTTTTCTTTAATATGTAATTTAGCACATACTCAGGAGTAGAGCCCTTACCACTTGAGTAAATGGTCTTTCCCTTTAAGTCAGCTATACTGTTTACTGTATTTCCATTTTCCACAATGTATAAAACACCTAATGTATTTATTCCAACTAACTCAACTTGACCTTTGGTTTTATTGTATAGAATTGGTGCAAGATTAGATGGAACTGCTGCACCGTCCAATTCTCCGTTTACAATTTTAGACACTATTTGATCAGCAGAATTATAAACAGTGATATCATAATCATTTTTGTTTTCCATAAGTTTTGCCATACCCATTCCAGTAGGTCCCTTTAAAGCAGCTATTTTAATTTTATCTTTTTTAGCTGAAGCTGAAGTTGCAGTTGAATCATTAGAACAACCTGCTGCAAATAGGGTTGAAATTATAATCATAAATGACATTATAAATGTACCTATCTTTTTTTTCATAAAATTCCTCCTATAGCTAATTAACTTAAAACATAGACATAATTCTATTTATTATCTATTTTATTATAACATTATCTTCAGGCTTTAATTAATTTTATATTTAGAATTTTTAAAAATATGGTTGACATAATAGTCTTTTTGGATTAAAATAAAATTATTAACAATATATACCATAAATTACTATCAATTTGGTGGTTTAAAAATATCTTAAATTTCACAGTTATAAATTCATATCTTAACCTGATCTCTTACTTTAAGTTTAAGATCGGCAATAGTTATCTAAAAGCATTACCTTTAAAAAGATAATTGTTAATAACTGAAAAATATTTATTAATAAAAGCATTTGAAAGAAAATAACGAGTCAAAAATGTGACGAATATTTTTTATCCCATGACTACCCACTCTAATGTTCACACTTGAAGAAGTGTGAACATTAGAGTGGCTACGTCCCTGGATAACAATTTCTAAACATCAGATGGAGTTTAAAACTTCATCTGATGCCAAGAACTTTGTTTATAAGACTAGAAAGCAGATTCCGCATATAGTGAATCCTATCTGAGGGTTCTGTTGATAAAGTATGATAAAAAATAGGTTAGCATACTAACTGGTTATTTCTTTGAAAATGCCTAAACATCTTTGTAATTATATATTAAGATGTTTATTAAATTTTAAAAATTTATTCAGCATAAGGAGGAATCAATATGAAAGCATTACTTTTAGCTGGAGGCAAGGGCACTAGACTAAGGCCTTTGACAGACAAACTTCCAAAACCCATGGTTCCAATTATGGGTAAACCGCTTATAGAAAGAACTATACTAAAGTTAAAAGAATCTGGTGTTAGTGAAATTGTCATAAGCACCTGTTATAAATCTGATTATATTGAAAATTATTTAGGTGATGGTAAAAAATATGGATTAAAAATACATTATATCTCCGAAGACTTGCCTTTAGGTACAGGAGGTGCCATAAAAAATGCCGAAAGTTTCTTTGATGACACTTTTATAATCATGAATTCAGACATAGTACATAATTTATGCTACTCTGATTTCATAAAATTTCATAGAGAAAAGAAAGCTTCTGTTTCCATAGCTATGACTGAAGTAAAAGATCCATCTCAGTATGGCGTTATAGAATTTGATGAAGACAACTATATAAAAGCTTTTAAAGAAAAACCTAAAGAAGGAGAAACCAACTCAAAATGGATAAATGCAGGAGTATATATATTTGAGCCAGAAGTACTAAAAGAAATACCTGAAAAGGAGATTGTATCTATAGAAAAAGACACTTATCCCCTGATTTTGAATAAAAGCTATAAAATGGCTGCCTACAAATACACCGACTACTGGATAGATATAGGCACAATAAAAAAATATATAAAAGCACATGTAGATATATTGTACAGCAACTGCAATAAACTTATGAAAACAAAAAATCTTACAAATAAGAGTAATATAATTTTTAAAAATAAAAGTGTCAAAATTCATCCCAGTGTTAAAATAATAGGACCTGTATTTATAGGTGAGGACTGTATCATTGAAGCAAACTCTCAGATAGGTCCTTATGTAGTTTTAGGTAATAATTGCCATATTGGTGTTTCCTGCAATGTAAGCAAGAGTGTACTGTGGGATAGAATAAATGTACATGAAAATGTTAATCTGACAAATTCTGTGGTAGCTTCAGATTGCACTATAGAAAAATATTGCAACATAACTAATTCAGCCTATGTTTCAAACAATTATAATAATAATTTACTTGCAATATAAAAACTTAAGAGGTGATATCATTGAAAAAAAATATAGTATTTTTGAGTACCTATCCGCCACGTGCCTGTGGAATAGCTACTTTTACTGCCGATCTTGTGAAAAATTTGGGAAATAAATTTTCTTCTAATTCCTATAAAATAGCTGCTGTCAATGATGAAAATTATAAATATCCAAAGGAAGTATCCTTCACATTAAATCAATTTGACAAAAAATCCTATATTCATCTTGCTAATATGCTAAATAATTCCGATACTAATTTAGTTGCATTAGAACATGAATATGGAATATATGGCGGGGACTGCGGAGAATATATATTAGATTTTGTAAATAATTTAAATATTCCATTTATAACTACGTTTCATACCATACTTTCAATGCCTTCTGAGAAACAAAAATTTATACTCAAAACTCTAGGTAATAAGAGCCAGAAAGTCATTACTATGGGAAAAAGTTCTATAAAAATTTTGATGAACACATATAATATTCCTGAAAACAAAATCATACTTATTCCTCATGGAGTCCCGGATATTGTTGTAGAAGATAGAAATTGTTTAAAAGAAAAACTAGGATACAAAGATAGAAGCATAGTAAGTACTTTTGGACTTCTAAGTCCTGGAAAGGGCATTGAATATGCTATAGAATCTATTTCAAAAGTAGCAAAGAAACATCCTGAAGTTCTTTATCTTGTGTTAGGTCAAACTCATCCTTGTGTAAAAAAGGAACAAGGTGAAAGTTATAGAAATAGACTTAAGAATTTAGTATCACAATTTGATATTAAGAACAATGTACAATTCGTAAACAAATATCTTACAAAAAAAGAAATAGTGCAATACCTAACTTTATCTGATATATACATGACTCCCTATTTAGGTAAAGAACAGGCTGTAAGTGGTACTTTGGCCTATGCAGCAGGCTATGGTAGAGTTATTGTTTCTACTCCTTATAGGTATGCACAAGAAATGCTAAGCAAAAATAGAGGAATTCTCGCAAAGTTTAAAGATGCAGATTCACTGGCAAAGGCTGTAAATTTCTTATTAGATAACCCTATTAAACGGCGTAATATGGAAAATTCGACCATGAAGTTAGGCATAAAAATGAGATGGCCTTCTGTTGCAGCACAATATGAAAATCTATTTGCTTCTGTTATAAAAAGCAGTGAAATTGCAACTCAGGTGGTGTAATATATGATTACCTTTGAAGAAAAAGATTGTACGCCCCTTTTTATCATGACTGATGATACCGGAATGATACAGCACAGTGTATTTTCAGTTCCAGATCCGAACTCAGGATACACTACAGATGATAATGCAAGAGCTCTCATTACAGCTGTAATGCTGTATGAAAAATTCAAAAGTGAAAAGTATATAAAATTAATCTTTACATACACTTCATTTTTACTCTATGCTCAAAATAAAAGGGGAACCTTTAAAAATTTTATGGATTACAATAGAAATTTCATTGAAGAGGAAGGCTCTGAAGATTGTTTTGGAAGATGCCTGTGGTCACTAGGATATATGTTCCAATCAAAAACTATTCCATCCTCTATAAAACATGCAGCTGAAAATATGATATCAAAAGCCTTACCCAATGTAAAATCATTGTCTTACATTCACAGTAAAGCTTACTGCCTTTTGGGACTAAACTTTATTTACAGCGAACTTTTAGAAACCAGTTCTACATTTAAAATTTCAAAGCATACTGTAAAAGAAGATATAACTATGCTTTCAGATTCTCTTGTAGAAAATTTTAAATGTTACAGTAGTGATTCCTGGAAGTGGTTTGAAAATAATCTCACTTATGCTAATGGCATATTTCCCTGGTGCCTTTTAAAAAGCAGCAATACATTAAATAGTAAGGAATATTTAAATATTGCTCTAGAGGCTTTAAATTTTTTAGAACAACATTGTTTTAGAAAAGGTTATTTCAAACCTATAGGAAACAATACCTGGTTTAAAAAGGGAGATTCTCACCCGTCTGAATTTGATGAACAGCCTTTAGAAGCCTGCGGAACAGCCCTCATGTATATGGAAGCTTACAAATTACTTAAAGACGCAAAATACTTGGATAAAGCAAAATTATGTTATGAATGGTTTTTAGGTAAAAATTCCGCCAAAAAATCACTTGTAGATAGTTTTACAAGAGGAGGCATGGATGGAATAATGGAAAATGAAGTAAATTCAAATCAAGGAGCTGAAAGTATCATAGCAAAAATACTAACAGAGCTCCTTCTCTCAAAATATATAGACTTCTAAGTAAAAAATCAACTTATATTGCGTATAAGTTGATTTTTTACTTATATTCCTTATTTATATTGCTTTCCTAATTCATCTGCAGCAAGTATAGCAGAATATACGTCCTCCTTTGTAACTTCAAATGGCATATTATGCATAGTGTCATTTTCAGCACAGGAAATTTCAGCTACTTTCATTATGTCTTCATTATTTACTTTCTTAATACCCAAATCATTTAATGTAATTGGAAGACCAACCTGCAAGCAAAAATCTATAACCTCTTCTATTTCTTCCATAGGACTGTTTTCAAGCATCAATTGAACTAAAGCTCCAAAAGCAACTTTTTCTCCATGATATAATCCATGACATTCCTTAAGTACTGTAAATCCATTATGAATAGCATGGGCAGCTGCAAGTCCACTGCTTTCAAATCCAACTCCACTTAAATAGGTATTTGCCTCAATTATATTTTCCACAGCTTTAGTTGGGACTTTATTTATAACCGCCATTTTAGCTTTGAGACCATCTTCTAAAAGCGTATCATAGCATAACTTTGAAAGTGCAAAAGCAGCTTTTGTAGCCTTTCCGCCTGACATAGTAACAGCCCCTGATTTGACACAAGCCCTTGCTTCAAAATAAGTAGCTAATGCATCTCCCATACCCGAAACTAAAAGTCTTACAGGTGCTTTTGCAACTATAGATGAGTCTACCAGTACAAGATCTGGATTTTTAGGAAGCGCCAGATATTCACTAAATACCCCTTCATCTGTATATATTACAGAAAGTGCACTACATGGAGCATCTGTTGCTGCTATAGTTGGAACTATTACAACTGGTATTTTGGCATAATATGCTACAGCTTTTGCTGTATCAAATATTTTTCCTCCTCCTATACCAATTACAACATTATTTCTATTTTCTTTTAATTTTTTACACAATCTATCTATTTCATTCTTGGAACATTCTCCATTAAAAGCTTCAAATGCTAACGAAGAATCCTTTCCTTTAAAACTTTCTTCTATTGTACCTCTTGTTCTCTTAATTCCATTTTCACTAGCTATGATAAAAAAACTATTTCCAAGATTTTCAACGTAGTTAGATATATTTTTAAGTTCGCCGTTTCCCTGTACATATTTTCCCGTAGAAATAATAATTCTTGACATCTTTAACCACTCCTAATCTTAGTTATTTTTTTAACAAAATACACCTGTATTATAACATTAAACCTTCTGTTATAAAAGTTAAAAATATCCACAAATATATTATATTTGTGGATATTTTACTACTTTCTCTTTATTCTATGCTTCTGAGGTTTTAAAGTAAGTTCTGTTACTACCAAGTTAGAAGGTTCCTCAAGTACCCATTCCACTACATCTGCTATATATTTACAATTTATATAAAAGTCTTCGCTGCTATCATCTTCACTGAAATTTGCATTTCTATAGAAATTTGATTTCGTCATATCTGGATGTATTGTTATTATTTTTACACCTGTTTTTCTCACTTCACTAAAAAGGCTTTCAGAGAAATGAGTTAACCCTGCTTTTGTAGCAGAATAAGCACAGCCATAAGTACTTATCTCCTTTGCCGTAACTGATGATATATTTATTATAATTCCTTTATTTTTCTTAAGCTGCCTCATCAGTATACTACTGAGTACCATAGGTACTTCTAAATTCACTGTTATCATTTCATGTATCTTTCTAGGATTTAATTCTTCATGTGGGCCAAAATATCCTACTCCACTATTATTCACAAGTAAAAATATTTCATCTTTGGCCTTTATTTCATCTATTCTCTGGAAGAATTTATTTGTATTTGTTATATCACAAATTTCTCTTATAAAATTGGGGCTATCAAATTCTACCTTGCAAAAATCTCTACCAAATCCATAAACCTTATAACCCATATTCAGCAGTTTCTGAGCTATTTCAAATCCTATACCTGAAGAAGCTCCCGTTACAATTGCCGTTTTCATCCTTACACCTTCTCTATAATTTTGTATTGTTTTTATTGTACAAACACTTTAGATTTTTTAACATATTTGCAAACCAGATCATATACAAAATTCACCAAAAGCTTATGGTGCTGTTCTGAATAACTGCAGGTTCCATCTTCATTTTTAAATGGATACGCCAGTAATAGCGATTGTGGATTCATTTTCTCCATGTTCTTCAAATAATCCTTTCCAATTCTAAATACACCAATGCTCACATCCTGTATATTTTCTTCCGGAATAACCCTGAATGTACCTTCTATACAATCTTTATAATACTTTTCCCAATTATGTACATATAACAGTGGATCAAAACAAACTCTCACCTTCCATCCTCTATCTACAGCACTTTTAATACTATTCAATCTGAGCTTAAAACTTGGAGCACTCATTTCATATTTCCTGCAAATTTCTTCCGGTGAAAGAGTCCATGCAAGTATCACATTATCCTGCGGTACTACATCTTCTATACTTTTGAAATTGGAACTTTTAGTTCTTACCTCTATTTTTAAATTATTATGATTTTCTGCAAACTGTATCCATTTTCTAACAAAACCTGTTATATTTTCAAAGGCCATAAGATCCGTATCGTAAGATATACATAAATAAACGGAGTGCTTTTTTAGAATACACTCCACCTGTTTGAAAACATCTTCCAAATTCACAAATAGAACTATATTTGCAGAAGAATAAACTCCTTGCAAATAACAATACTCACAATTATACAAGCAATTCATAATAGATGAAGTATAATAAAAATGTTCGTTTCCAAAATCATCACATACTCTTGCACCTTCGTAAATTAAGTTTCCGTCATTTCGTGCAAGTATTAGTTTAGGAGACTTTTTTTGCACCAGAAAATCTTGATTGTGTCTACAAAATACATCTTTATAATGATTTATTTTTATAACATCGGATTTTTTAAACTTAGACAGTATCCTCTTTGTATTTTTATTTTCAATAACCCCTTTTTCCACATAAATATGAGAAAAACTACATAAGTTCAAGCTGCTGTACAAGTTTTTCAAAATACATCTTCCTCTCATATTTAGTCTTACAGTAAATCTGTGTAAAGGGCTCAAGAGCTAGGATTAAGTTATCATTTCTAACCTTATATCCTTTAGCTAACTTCCTTAACTGATGCTGCATAGAAACAGATAAATTAAAATTGCATACTATTTCATTTATATAGTTCATATCCTTTTCATCCAATATATCCTTAGGTTTTGCACATTCGTGTTCGATATCCTGTATCCAACTACATATTTCATCTGACTGTTCAAAAATTAATTCAGTAACCTTTTCTGAAGTTACATTTGTTCCATCCAAATAGTCAGATACTATCTTCAAAGAATAAATTCTATGGGGCGGCATAAATATAGATACCGCTTGAAAAAAAGCAGCCCCTTCCATGTCTACAATGTCCCCTCTTATTTTTTCTAGATCATTTTTATCTAATATTTTTGCAAAACTTTCCAAACATGCCTCTTTAAAAGGATGTTTAAATATCATGTCAGGATAAAAATCCTTATCCGTAATGTTATCAATTATTTTATTACAAAGTACTGATGTGCCAATTTTAAAAGTTCTATCTTTACTTCCACAAACGCCTATATCTATAAAGGTATCGTATTGATCAGCTTCAAATTTAGCTATAATATATGCACAAGCAGAAGCCATATTTATTGCTCCAGTTTTACTTACTATAAGTACAATTTCTTCATTTTTAAAAACTTGAAATTTATTTACGGAATTATCCCTTTTTAAATCAAACCTTTCTATAAATGGCTTTGCCTCACAATGTAATGCTGTTACTATAAAAACCATATTTGCCTCCCTGTTGCCACTGTATTTATAAATAATTATACTTTAAATATACACTGAAGTGTATTAAATATCTATTACTTTATCCCCCTGCATAAGTACCTTTTTATTTTATAGTTCCAATCTTCATAAACTTCGCCATAGTCTTCTTTTACAAATTCTAAAAATTCATCTAGTACTCCCAATTTATCTAATCCTTTCATTAAATGTCTTGGATAATCGCAGCATTTGGAATAATTATTTTTAGGATCTATTACTTTTATGGAAGAATCTTTACATAAATATAAGTCCTTACACCTTATATCCAGTTTAGTAAACTTGAGTTTCTGAAACTCTTTAATAAGATTAATAATGTTCTTTGCAACTTTTTCATTTAACCCATTTTGTTTAATGTAATAATCAAGTCTCTCTCCTTTTGCATAACTTCTCACAATATAATAAAGTCCATGACAATATATTTTAGGAAAATACTTGCTCTTACTAGTTTTTTGTAATATGTTATATTCACTTCTGCAAACATATTTGCTTTTAAATATTTTAATCACTTTACTATTATCTTCTAATAAATAAACAATTCCATTATGCCCACATCCTAAAAAATTTGCCCTCCTAAGCATGTTTTCAGCTGCATTATCTAATTGAATATAATATCCATCTCTTTTCTTCATAAATATACCTTTCTATATTGTTCTTAGTATATTGTATGAAACTATATTTTGTAACATGAGTATTTAAAATCAAGTATCTTACGATAATATATAATATTTTTTTACCTGATTTTAAAGCCTTTTGGAAAAAGCAATCCAAATAAGAAAGAAATCAAATTTATTCCAATAACACATATAAATAAAAGATGTAACCCTGAAATCAAAGATTCCTTTATCATTTGAAGTGAAACACCACTATTTGAAATGGATGAAGAATAAAGATTGCTTGGATTTATACCTTTAATTCCTATATTTTGAAAATACTTTATTATATTTAAATTAAATATAGTGCCGAATATGCTCACGCCTATAGTTTGTCCTAAATTTCGAAGAAGAATATTTGATGCCGTAGCTGCTCCTCTCATAGCATAATCTACAGAATCTTGCACCACTATAGTGACAATTGTAAAAGTACCTCCAAACCCAAAACCCATTATAGAAATACACAATATAATCCAAGGTAATGTTGAACCTACACTAAAAGTCAATAAAATAAAACTGGAAAGCAACAATATAATGGAACATATTAAAATTATACTTTTTTCCTTATATATAGTCAGCCATTTTGAAAGAACTATAGAAGATATAAGCCAGGTAAATGACATAGGGGCAATACAAATACCTGAAACAGTTGCTCCAAATCCAAGCACATTTTGAATATAAATTGGCATATATACATCAATTGCGATTAGCGAAGCTGATACTAAAAAGCCTATTATACTGACAATTATGTTGACTCTTGTAAATATTCTAAAAGGCATAATAGGTTCCTCTGACTTTTTTTCCACAAAATAAAATACAAACATAAGTACTAAAGCTGTACCTATGCATATAACTGGGTAAAGCAGGTCAGAAGAACTTTTTTTCCCCACACTTAAAAATCCATACAGAATAAGTACTATAGAGGTAGTTAAAACCAGGGTTCCCATGTGATCTATTCTTACTTTTCTCTTCTTAAAATTCTCCTTTAAATTATTTTTAAGAAGCACTATAGAAATTATTCCGAAAGGTATATTTATAAAAAATATCCAGTGCCAGGAGAGTGTGTCTATTAGAAAGCCTCCTAAGAAAGGACCAAGTAGACTGGCAATTCCCCATACTGTACCTACCCATCCTTGAATCTTTGCCCTTTCAGAAGCAGCAAATAAATCTCCAACTATAGTATATGTTACTGTAAATATTGAACCTGCACCTATTCCTTGAAGAGCACGAAAAGCTATAAGTGAATACATATTCATAGATATTCCACATAAAAAACTTCCTAATAAAAATATTGATATTCCCACAATTAGGGTATTTTTTCTTCCGTATAAATCTGACAATTTACCATATATAGGCGTAGTTATAGTAGAAGTAAGTAAGTACATAGAAAATATCCAGCTCATTAATTCAAACCCATTTAAGCTTTTCACAATAGTTGGAATAGCCGTAGTTACAACAGTTCCTTCTACTGCACCAAGAAATGTAGCTAGCATTATTGCAATTATTATATTTCTGTTTTTTGACTCCATATTAAATCACATCCTTTAGTAAGTACCGAAATTTGTCCTTAAAAAAACCTCAGGTTTATTAGGCATTTTCAAAGAAATAAAATATTCGTCGCATCTTTGACTTGTTATTTTCTTTCAAATGCCTTATAGTCCTGAAGTTTAATTCAATATCCTTTTTTTCAATCTTTTAATTTTATCTTAATTCCACGTCCTATCTCCTTTATAGTAGGTAATATTCCCTCAAATTGCTCTGGAATATTTTCACTTAACATATATTCTGCATTTTTAGGATCA
This sequence comes from Clostridium sp. AWRP, assembly GCF_004006395.2. Classification (NCBI taxonomy): domain Bacteria; kingdom Bacillati; phylum Bacillota; class Clostridia; order Eubacteriales; family Clostridiaceae; genus Clostridium; species Clostridium sp. AWRP. The sequence goes on from NZ_CP029758.2 coordinate 3,011,403, forward strand.
TCTACGTCCTTAAAGGCATACTGTACAATTAGCTTTTCTCCATCCTTACATAAAACTATACCTATAGATGAGTTGTCCCCTTCATCTCTTACTGAGTCATCCATGGCAGAAAGATGGAAAGTTAAAATTCCAAGATATTCTGGCTTAAATTTTCCTATTTTTAGTTCAACAGCTATATAACATTTTATTTTCAAATTGTAAAAAAGTAAATCCTCATAATAATCTCCACCTGAAAGTTCCATATGATGTTTTTTTCCAACTAGGGCAAATCCAGAATTCAGTTCTAGAAAAAATTCTACTACACTCTTTATAAAATGCTGCTGAAAAACCTTTTCTTCAATTTCATCTGAAATGTCCATAAAATCCATGAGATACTCATCTTTTAGTATAGGAGAAAATTTTTTAATATGATCTTCAGATAGATCTTCTCCATGTTCTTTTGAAATGGTGTCTTTTATGAAACAAAAACTGTCTTCAGATTTTGTTTTACTTTTCTCTTCATCCTTTTCTTCTTCAGAATTTTTTTCCTCAGAAGTAATAATACCTTTATTTTCAATATTTTCTTTTTCAGGCGATTCTGTATTAAAAAGTTCTGCATAATCTAAGTCCTGAATTCCGCACTCTTTATCTATCTCCCCTATTAAATCTTCAACGGACCAATCCTTTTCCCACATCTTATCTATGTATTCTTTTCTTTTATCAATATTTCTTATCTTATTCATGAGAATTAAGTTACACGACCAGCTTATTTTAGATGATAATCGATTTACATAATCCTGAGAATTATATTCTTCAGCAAATCTAGCCATATTTTCTAAATTCTTTTCTGTAAAACATAGATTACCTGGGAACTTACCTTTAAGATATTCTACTGTTTCACTTATAAATTCCGACTGGCAGCCTTCTTTTTCTCGCATTAAAATTAAATTTCCTATCTTCCAGTAGAGCATAAACATATACTCATTTATATTTACCAGTGCTTTATTTTTAAAAAGAATAATATCTTCCTCTAAGTTCTTAAAAAATGTATCCATATCATTATGATGTTCTATCATTTAAAAAATCACCTCACAATAAAATTTTTCTCATAATTTTATTATATGGTAAAACATATAATATTACTACCCAGGTCATAGTCATTTATTTGTAATTTCTAATCTCTAAAATTTATACTTTTTACATATCTATCTTTTCCAAGCACTGTTTTTTTAAATATACTTTGAGCATTTTGCAGATACAATTCTGGTTTAGGCATAGAAGGACTAAAATGAGTAAGCCACAATTCTCCCACTTCTGCCATTTTTGCAAGAGCAGCTGCTTCTGAAAATAGCATATGTTTATACTGAATGGCCTTTGAAATATTCTCATCTTCTCCATACATCCCCTCACATATAAATACATCAGATTTTTCTACAAATTGCACTAATTCATGGGTTGGCCTTGAATCCGTACAATAAGACACTTTTAATCCACTTCTTTTGTCTCCAAGTACCATTTCAGGAGTATATATTTTTTCTCCATATTCTATCTTTTCTCCATTTTGAAGTCTGTTCCAAAGGATTAACGGCACTTGATTTTTTAAAGCCTTGTCTCTATCAAATTTTCTATTTCTATCTACACCTATGGAATATGCAAAACAGGGCATTCCGTGGTCTACAGACAATACACCTATATTAAAATCTCCTATTTTTTCAAAGTAACTTTCTTTACCACAAAGTTCAAGTAAGTTTATGCTATAGGGGAGCACAGGCGCTATTACCATAAGTCCCTCTATTACTTTTCTTAATCCAATAGGCCCAATTATAGTAATAGGCATATTTCTTCCAGAATTAGCTATGGTAAGAAGCAATCCTGGAAGGCCTGCTACGTGGTCTGCATGAAAGTGTGTAAATAAAATTACGTCTATATTTTTTATCTTACAGCCAAGTATTTTTAAGCTAACCTGAGTTCCCTCACCACAATCTATAAGTAGTTTTTTTCCATTATAAGATGCTATCATAGATGTAAGATACCTATCTGGCACAGGCATACTCCCTCCACATCCTAGTAAGCATAAGTCTAACATAATTTCCACCTTCTCTTCTAATTAGTATATGTCTAATGTCTGTTTTTAAGCTAGAACTCAATTTAATTTTTTATCACTTGAGAGATTAAAATAAAAAATAGGATTTATCCTGAGATCATCTACACCTTCAGTGATAAATCCTTAATTATATAAGTGTTTTAAAATAATTCATCTATTATAAATTTTATTTAAGAAGTTTTTATGGCAATCATGCACTTAATATTAAATCATCAATTTTACAGCCAAGTATCTTTGCAATCACTGCAACTTTTTCAAGGCTTGGATTTTTCTTATCTCCTCTCTCCAATTCTTCCAAATAAGATTTTGAAATTGAAGTTTGAAATCTGGTATCTTTAGCAAGATTTTGAATATCCAAAGTAGTATATCCCAAACTTACTCTTATATCACGAATTTTTTTTCCGTTTAACATAAGAAAACCCCCTATTTAATATTAACTTCTTTAAGTTGATTATATTACTTTTAAGCAAGAATTTACAGATAAATTTTATTTTTTTAATATAAACCTAACAAATATTTAATAGTATAACTGTGTTATAATACCATTAAGTATTATAATAAGGTGGTTTTTACATGAAACATTATGAAGTTCTTTACTTACTAAAAGAAAATAGAAATGACTTTGTTTCCGGTCAACTTATAAGTGAAAAATTAGGTGTAAGCCGTACTGCTATATGGAAATATATAAAAACATTAAAGGAAGAAGGTTATACTATAGACTCTTCCTCTAAAAAAGGATATAAACTTATAAATTCCCCTGATATACTTACTTTTGAAGAAATTAAAGACTATTTGAATACAAAATATATAGGCAAAAAAATTATTCATTATGAAAGTATAGGATCTACAAATACAACTGCAAAAAAATTAGCTGAACAAGGAGAAGAAAATGGGACTATAATTATAGCTGAGGAACAAACTGCAGGGCGGGGCAGGATCGGGAGATCATGGTCATCTCCTAAATATAAAAGCATATATTTTTCTATAATATTGAGGCCGAATGTAAATCCTATGGAAGTTCCAAAGATAACACAAATAATTGCTGCTGCCATAATACAGGGATTAAAAAAATTAAAAATAGAAGCTAAAGTAAAATGGCCAAATGATATAGTAATAGATGGTAAAAAGGTTTGCGGTATTTTGACAGAAATGAGCGGCGAGTTAAATAAAGTAAATTATGTAATTACTGGAATAGGCGTAAATGTAAATTTAAATAAAGAAGATTTCCAAGAAGACATTTTAAATAAGGCCTCTTCTCTTAAAATAGAGACAGGATCAACTATGAATAGAAAAATTATTTTAGGAACTATATTAAATAATTTTGAACCTCTATATGAAGAATTTATTCAAAAAGGAACTATTGAATCCTCTATAGAAGTATGCAAAAATAATTCTGCTGCTATAGGTAAAAATATACGTATAATTCAAAATAAAAATGAAAGACAGGCAAAAGCTGTAGATCTAGCTGAGGATGGTAGATTAATCGTACAATATAAAAATGGTTCTTTTGAAAAATTAATATCGGGAGAAATTTCTATAAGAGGCTTAGATAAATATATTTAAAATGGTTAAAACTTTTATATTTAAATTATAATAGAAGTAGTAGCAAAATATATTTAAGGATGTGCTAAAAAATGATTTTAATAAAAAATGTAGAATTATTTAATCCTAAATCCATGGGGAAAAAAAGTATATTAACCTGTTTTGATAAAATAGCTTACATATCTAAAAAGATAGACTTTCCATCTAGTAATTTCCCTACAGTTGAAATAATAGATGGCGATGACTTAATTGCAATTCCAGGTTTAATTGATCTCCACATACATATAAACGGGGCCGGAGGTGAAGGAGGCTTTAATAACAGAACTCCTGAACTAAACCTTACAAATCTTACTTTGAACGGTATCACTACCTGTGTAGGGCTTTTGGGAACAGATGGAATTACAAGAAACATGGGTGGACTTATAGCTAAAGCCCGGGCTCTTGAAAAGGAAGGCATAACAACATACTGCTGGACAGGATGTTACTCCGTTCCCACAAGGACTCTTACAGACAGTGTGAGAGGAGATATTGTACTTGTAGATAAAATAATAGGGGCTGGTGAAATAGCTGTATCCGATCACAGGGACAGTCATCCTTCTGAAGAAGATTTAATACATTTAGCTTGTGAAACGAGAATAGGTGGAATCATTTCAGGCAAATGTGGTGTACTTCACATGCATCTAGGAGATGGTAAAAAAGGTATGACTCCTCTATTTGATTTAATAGATAAATCAGACATACCTTTTGAAAACTTGCTGCCTACACATGTAAATAGAAACAGTTTAGTATCCAAGCAAGCTTTAGAATATTTAAAAATAGGCGGATTTATAGATATAACTACTGGAATTAAAAATGAAGGGGATACTGCTCAAAGTGCCCCTGAACTCTACAGTAAAATTCTAAAGGAAAATATATCTCCTTATCATGTAACTATGAGCTCTGATGCAGGAGGAAGCATGCCTATATTTGATGATAAAGGCAATTTAACAAAATTAACGGTAGGGCTTCCATCTACAGATATGGAGTCAATAAGAGAATGTATAAAAATAGGGCTATCTATGGAAGAATCTCTCATTCCTTTCACTTCATCTCCTGCAAAATTTCTAAAATTTGAACATAAAGGCTCTCTCCTTGAAGGTTATGATGCTGATCTAATTTTATTGGATAAAAAACTAAAAATACATACCCTCATAAGTAAAGGCAAAATTATGATTCAAAATTATAAGCCAGTAGTATATGGAACCTTTGAGAACAGTTGACAATTCACAGTTCACAGTTCACAATTAATGAAGATTTTCAGCTTTTGCTGAAAATCAATTAAATTTATTTTGCCTTCAGGCAAAATTTCATTAACTGTGCACTGTGCATTGTGAATTGTGCATTGACTAAATTGTGAATTGTTTAAATTGATATTATAACTTCCTCATAAGGAATTATTGTCTTTGCCCTAAGCATTGCATTTTTCACTGCATTTACAATACCTGAGCAGCATGGTACTTCCATTCTCACTACAGTTATACTTTTCAAATCATTTTTTTCTATAATTTCAGTTAATTTATCTTCATAATATTTAATGTCATCTAACTTAGGACATCCTATTACCGTAATGTTATCCCTTATGAATTTTTTATGAAAATCTCCACAGGCATATGCAGTACAATCAGCAGCTACAAGTAACTTTGCATTTCTAAGATAATGTGCATTGGTATTTATAAGTCTTAATTGAACAGGCCACTGTGTTAACTCAGAAGCAGCACTAAAATCTTCTAAATTCTTTTTATCTGTATGCACATTTTTACCTGACGCTCTCTCTATCTTTCTAGATGCTGTACCCGGACATCCGCAGGGCATAACTTCTTTCTTTTCCTTTTCTTTAGCCTTTTTAGCAACTAGTTCCTCGTCATAATCCTTACTTTCTCTTTCAATTATGCTTATAGCTCCTGTGGGACATTCAGGAAGACAGTCACCAAGTCCATCACAATACTCATCACTTATAAGTTCAGCTTTTCCATTTATAAGTTCAATAGCACCTTCATGACATGCATTTACACAAAGTCCACATCCATTGCATTTCTCTTTATTTATATTAACAATTTTTCTTATCATAATATTTTCTCCTCCTTACTTTACTGTCTATATTATAATAAAATGCAGTCACAAAATCTGTAACATATGTTACTAAGTCTAAAGAGTAAATAACAGATAATAATACCTTTCATTTTAAATAGAGAAAAGGAAACGAAAATTTCGTTTCCTTCTCTACTACTTATTGTACAATTATCTGCATCCACAACCGCAACATAACAATAACAGTATTATTATTATTACTACTTCTTTTCCTCTATTACCGCGTCTACAACATGACATAAAGAACCCTCCTTATCTTCCTAAAATAATTCTAAGCTATCTAATTTCTCATCATTTGCTCTACACTTTATTATATTAATTAAGTTTATAAAGGTTACTATTAAGTTGAAAAACTTACATTTTTAAGATTAGTAACTACTAGCATCCACAACCGCAGCATAGTAATAATAATATTATAATTATTACTACCTCTTTTCCGTAACCCCCACATCTACATGACATAAAGTTTCCCTCCTTGTCTTCTTTTAATATTTTTATAAATATTTATTGATTCTCACTTTTCATCATCTGTTCTATACTTCTATAATATTAATCAAGTTAATAAATGTTACTTTTAATTTTTGCTAGTCACAATTAGAAATTTGTCTTATTTAAAATATATGATATAGTTATATGTGAAAATGTTTAACTATACCATAAAAATTTGGAGGTACATAATACTTATGGATGAATTAGAAATTACTAATAAGTTGCAACAAGCTTTTGATACTTTAATCCCCTATATGCATTACTTTTTTGATGATGAAATAGCCTTTACCATGTCAACTACAACTCATTTTTTAAGAGTAGTAAATAGCAAAAACATTAATATGAATGCAAAACCAGGTGATCCTTTAAGACCTACTGGCGCAGCTTATGAATGTATAAAAGCAAGAAAACCTATTTCTACTATAGTTCCTAAAGAAACTTTTGGTGTAGAAATAAAAGCTATAGGACTACCTGTAAAGGAAGGTAATGAAATAATAGGAAGCATAGTACTCGTAAAAAGTTTGGAGAGGCACAATAAATTTGTTGAGATGTCTAAAGTACTGTCAAGTGCAATAGAAACTCTTTCAGAAACCTCAAGTGTACTATCTTCTGATATAGATGAAATGACAGAACATAATGAAGTACTATTATCAGAAGTAAACGATGCCTCTGATAAAACTAAAAATACAGATGAAGTTTTAAATTTTATAAGAAATATAGCATCTGAAACTAATCTACTGGGATTAAATGCATCTATTGAAGCAGCAAGAGCTGGAGATCAGGGAAAAGGATTTACAGTAGTAGCAAACCAGATAAGAAAGTTATCTAACTCCAGCAGTAAGTCTATAAACGAAATAAATTCTACATTAACTGAAATAGAAAAATCTGTAGCCAAAATATCTGAAGGTCTTGCATCAACAAAAGATACTTTTAATAACCAATTCTCCAAAATTCACGAAATAGATTCTTCCATAAATAACTTATCCGAATTGGTAGACAAGCTTAAGGATTTATCTGAATAAATAAAACTCAGGAACTTGATTTCCTGAGTTTTTCTTTTAATTAATATTATTTTTCTCTATAATGTTATGCCCTTCTATCCAATCTACAAATTGTCTTGCAGTTCTTGCAGAACGTCCATTATACCAGAGTTCCCACTTAAGAGCCTCTCTATGTAAAGTATCTTTGTCTATATTTAATTTTCTTCTTTCAGCTATTCCATCTACAATCTGCAAATACTTATTTTTATCTGGAGATACAAATACTACATTTATTCCAAATCTATCTGCCAGTGAAAGTTTTTCCTGCACACTATCTCCTTCATGTACTTCCCCTTCTGATCCGGAATAGGAAGACGTCATTCTCTCATTAAAATATTCTTTTACAAGATGTCTCCTATTTGATGTAGCATATATTATAATATTTGAAGATTTATTTTCAAGTCCCCCTTCAAGTATAGACTTAAGTGCAGTATAACTTTCTTCATCATCCCCAAATACAAGGTCATCTATAAATATAATAAATTTTTCAGGCCTGTTTTTTAATTTTCTTATTATATTGGGAAAATCAACAAGATAAGATTTTGGAAGTTCAATCATACGAAGTCCTTGAGTATAATATTTATTGAGTATGGCTTTTACCGTGGACGATTTACCTGTACCCCTATCTCCATGAAGAAGTACATTGTTTGCAAAAAATCCATTTAAAAACTGCAGTGTATTTTCTATTACTATTTGATGCTCTCTCGCATATCCAATAAGGTCTGAAAGATCAATAGGATCAGGACTTTCAATTCCTCTAAAGCAGCCTTTACCCTCAATATGTTCCCATATAAAAGCCCTATAACGAGCAAAAATTCCACAACCATAGTGCTTATGAAAATCTTGAATATCATCTATGCACTCATCCCAGTTATCACTATTATAAAGTTTTTGTTTTATGTCTCTTACATACCCTGGACTATTTATACCTTCAAAATCAACTTCTACTTTCCACTCCGGTAATCTCTCTACTATCTGTTTTAATTTGCCGTCAGAAATATACTTTAGCAAACTTTCCTTTACATCTGCGGAAGTTAATTTAGCAATACAGCAAAGATTTCTTAAATCATTTTTAGCAGCTTCCTTAATTACATCTTCTTCTTTTTTTAATTCTTTGTTTTCAGCTTTCATGGAAAATGGATTTTCATTAAAAATCAATTTATCCATGATATACTCCTGTAGAGAACAATATCCACTGTTTACTAACTTAAAAAAGAAATCATTGTACATGTTTACAGCACAACCTATATTGATTTTCCCCATATCAATATAGCTTATAAGATTTCTCAAATTTCTTATTACCTCATCTTCAAGTAAATTTCTATAGATAGATACTGAATCAAAAGCTAGTTTTACATATCTTATTTCAAAAATATTTTTTAAATTTGTGCTTTTCATAAAAAGCCCCCCTATGTATCTTTGTTTTTAATATATATTTCATTTTAACACACAAGTATACGATTTTAAATCATATTGCAAATTCTATGTTATACTATACATAAACTTAAAACTATAGCATATTAGGGGGATAATTATGGATATAACAAATTTAAAACTAGAGGACTTAAAAGAAAATTTAAGAAATATTAAAAGTGGAGTAATTGCTTTTTCAGGTGGAGTGGACAGTACTTTTTTGTTAAAAATTGCCCATGATATCCTTGAAGATAAAGTAATAGCAGTTACCGCTGCTTCATCTACTTATCCTAAAAGGGAATTGGAAGAAGCTAAAAAATATGCCAGATCAATAGGTGTAAGACATCTAATTATAGAATCAGAAGAACTAGATATTAAAGGATATAAAGAAAATCCTGTAGACAGATGTTACTACTGTAAAAAAGAATTATTCTCAAAACTAAAAAAAATTGCAGAAGAAAATAATGCAGCTTATGTTTTAGATGGAGCAAATTTAGATGACACTGGAGACTTTAGACCTGGTATGAAAGCAGCTAAAGAACTAGGCATATTAAGTCCCCTAAAAGAAGCTGAACTTACCAAAGAAGATATTAGAAATCTTTCAAAAAGAATGGGACTTCCAACCTGGAACAAGCCTTCTTTTGCATGCCTATCTTCCAGATTTCCTTATGGAAATGAGATCAACAGTCAAAAACTAAAAATGGTAGAAGATGCAGAACAATTTCTTCTGGATTTAGGTTTTAAACAAGTTAGGGTAAGACATCACAATGAGATTGCTCGAATTGAAGTTGCTCCAGAAGAAAGAGCTAAGTTTTTCAATGTAGATTTGATGGATAAGGTTGGACAAAAATTAAAAGAAATAGGTTTTACATACGTAACCCTAGATCTATTAGGTTATAAAACTGGCAGCATGAATGCTGTATTAAAGGATGCTAAATAAAAACCAATTTGTTATACTATTAAAAATCAATAAAACTGGGAGGAATACACTATGAATTATACTGCAATTTACTTTTCACCAACAGGGACTTCCGAAAAGAGTGTAGTTAGCATTACAGGTGAATTGGCAGAAAAAGCAGAAAGAAAGGACTTTAGACGAGTAGATCTTACAACTTATGCAGCAAGAGAAACAAAGGTTAAATTTTTTGAAAATGATTTTGTTGTATTTGGGACACCTGTTTACGGGGGCCGTATTCCAAAAATAGCAGCACAACGTCTTGGTAATATTAGTGGAAAACAAACCCCCTGTATAGTAACAGTTACTTACGGTAATAGAGATTATGATGATGCACTCTTGGAACTAGCTGACCTTGTAAAATCAAATGGATTTGTAGTACAAGCGGCCGCAGCTCTAGTTGGACAGCATACATTTGGTGAAATTCAAGTAGGTAGGCCAAATGCATCTGATGAGAAAGAAAATCAGCAATTTGCAAAAAACTTTTTGGAAACATTAAAAAAAGTTCCCTGCAAAGGCAATGCAAAACTACCTATAAAAGGGAACCGTCCATATGTGGAAGGCGGTAACGGTGGGACTTTTCGTCCACATACAAGTGATACTTGCACTAAATGCGGACTGTGTGTAAAAAATTGTCCTGTAGGTGCTATAGCTTCAGATTGCAGCACAATTAACTCGGAACTCTGTATTTCTTGTTTCCGCTGTATTCGTTACTGTCCATCTCAATCAAAAAACATGAATGATGCTAACTATATAAAATTTGCAAAGGAATTTTCTCAAAAATTATCAGTTAGAAGAGAAAATCAATATTTTTTACCACAAAAATAAGTTTATGACGCACCTTAAGTTCTTCTATACATTCATTTTTAGGAATACTTCTTGTACGAGATTTCCTAATTTCCAAATTTTAAACTTATACATAAAATGTAATGACAAAATTGAAAGCACCTTTAAAAACTTTTCCATAAGTCTTAGCGAGGTATTTTAGAAAACCTTAGGAACTTAGATATGTCTGAGGTACGAGTTTATATAAGGTTCTTAGATTTTCAAAATACCGAGCTTTAGACTTGTCAAAAGTTTTTATGGTGCTGAAATTTGTCATTACATGATCTTTATAAGTTAACTTTCAAGCTAGAAACTCTATTTCTTAAAATTCTATCTTGATATTATACTCTTTAAGCCATGTATTTACTTGAATAAGATAAGCAAGAAGCTGTGGTCCTCTCATAAGTTGGCCAAACCAAGGTGCTTTAAAAGAAGATCCTCCTGTATCTATTAATGTCTTAACTGATTTTTTATCTATCAGTGGTAAAATAGGAGAACTCTTATCTTTCATAATATCTGACATCCGTTTTGTAACTATTTTTGTATATTCCGGGTTATGAGTTTTTGGATAAGGACTCTTTTTCCTTTCAACAATTTCCTTTGGCAGTATTCCCTCTAGTGCCTTTCTCAGTAATCCCTTTTCCCTGCCTTTATAAAATTTTATCTCCGGTGGTATATTAAAAGCATACTCCACCAATCTATAATCTGCAAAAGGTACCCTAACTTCTAAACTATTAGACATACTCATACGATCTTTTCTATTTAAAAGTGTTATCATAAACCACTTTATATTTAAATAAAACAGTTCTCTCATTCTGTACTCTAATTTGGATTCACCATCTATGTGAGGCACCTGTTTTATACTGCTTTTATATTGTTCATTTAGATATTCCTCCAAATCAAGTGCCTTTAATTCACCAGACAATATTTCCTTTCTTGAATTAATAGATTTTGACCATGGAAAAGTATCTGCATTAATGTCTTCAGGTCTTCTATACCACGGATATCCTCCAAAAATTTCATCTGCACATTCTCCTGACAGTGCAACTGTATTGTCTTTCCTTATTTCCTTGCAAAAAAGATATAGTGAGGAATCAATATCTGCCATTCCTGGCAAATCACTAGCTCTTACAGAATCATAAAGGGCATCTGCTAAATCAGAACTTGTATTTATAATCCCATGATGAACACTTTTTATATAATCCGACATTTTTAGTGCCCAGACTCTATCCGGTGTAGGTTCAAAGGAATTTGCTTTAAAATATTTGTCATTATCTTCATAATCAATAGAGTAGGTATTTAAAGTTTTCCCTTGCTTTTTAAACTCTGCTGCAGCTACTGTAGATATAATACTAGAATCAAGTCCTCCTGAAAGCAGTGTACAAACGGGTACATCTGCTACAAGCTGTCTCTTAATAGCATCCACAAGCAGTGTTTTTACATGCTGAGCTGTTGTTTCTGTATCTTCATTGTGAACTTTACACTGTGGTTTCCAGTATTCTCGCAGCTTAATACCATATCTATCATATAAAACATAATTAGCAGGTGGTACTTCATATATGCCTTTAAATACACCTCCACCCAAAGATCTAGCAGGACCAAGGGCAAATATTTCAGTCAAACCATCCCTATCAACTACAGGTTCAATAAAGGGATGCGCCAGTAATGTTTTTATTTCCGAACCAAATATAAGTGAATTATTTTTTACTGTGTAAAATAGTGGTTTTACTCCTAACGGATCTCTTGCCATAAATATCTGATTTTTACTTTCGTCCCATATTGCAAAAGCATATATTCCATTTATATGTTTCAAACAATTTACTCCCCAGTGAATGTAACTGGTTAGAAGTACCTCTGTATCAGAATAGGATTTAAAAGAATAATTTTCTTTTATAAGTAATTTTCTTAAATCCTCAGTATTATAAAGTTCTCCATTGTATACAATAATATATCTCCTGCCACCTACACTTTTTGACATAGGCTGAACACCACCAGAAGGATCCACAACTACAAGTCTCCTGTGCCCTAAAAGTGCATTTTTAGAAAAGTAATAGCCTGCATCATCAGGTCCTCTTTTCTTTAAAGTATCTGTCATATTTAAAATAACATCTCTGTTTTTAGAAATGTCCTCTTTTAAATTAATCCATCCTGCAATTCCACACATAAGAAGCCGCCTCCGAATAAATATTATTAATGTACATATAATTTAATCTATGATTTAAAAAATGTATATGTGAATAAATCTTTGTATTTATTGAAGGCAGAAGTTTTCAATTACTCTAATTTAATGTTTCAAAAGTGTATCCTTTTGACTTTAAATACTGTATTACTTCGGGAAGAGCTTGTACTGTTGTTCCCTTTGTGGCAGCATCATGCATTAAAACTACTACAGTATTGTCATTACTGTATTTTCTAAGCTCATTTAATAAAACATCCACAGGAACATTATTTCTCATAGCATCCCCAATCCAATCATTCCAATCCACATAATGATATCCTGCTTTTGTAACTGCATCTTTAAAAGGATTCAAGTTTAAATGACGAGTGTTAAAAGAACCTCCCGGAAATCTCATAAGTTTCAAATTATAATCTTTTCCAACTATGGACTTAATCACTTCATCACACCTATTTATGTCACTTACAAATACTGACGGATCTTGCCTGTATCTAAGTTCATGACTGTACGTATGATTTCCAACTACATGTCCTTCTTTTACTTCTTCTTTTACTAAGTCCTTATTTCTCTCAGCATTTTGTCCAATTAAGAAGAAAGTTGCTTTTATATTATTTTGCTTCAAAATTTCAAGTATTTTTAAAGTATTTGGGGAAGGACCATCATCAAAAGTTAAGTAAGCCACTTTCTTTCCATCTGTTCTCTTGGTTTTCCAGGGCATATACGCTCCTGCAGGCTGTTTTGTTGTAAATCTTTGTTTTAGTTCCTCCTGCTGCTTTTCTTCAGCGCTTTTCTGATGCGCTACTTTATTAGAAGTAGTTACTACTGCATGTTTTTTATATGCAACTTTAGTTCCTATAAAAAATGCCCAACCAAAAGCACATAATAAAATTACTCCTATAATTACATTATTTCTTCTTTTGATGATTCTATTTTTTTTAATTTTGTCATCATATTTATTCATCAGTTCCATCTCCCTAATAAGATTCTAATGTCATACAGCATTTAAATAAAATAACAAGTCAAATAGTCTAGCACACTGACTAAATATTTCTTTGAAAATGCCCAGGTAAAATTAAAAAATAGCATTTCGATACCTTCCTTTAATTTCACTTCATTAATTTCCCTATTTATAGTATAATAAATAATCGTATTTTACTATACATTATGACAAAATGTAATCATTTTGTAATTTGTTTTAACTCTTTAATGATATATTCTAAAGAGTCTGAAATTATTCATTGGCATAAAAAAACTATAGAGAAGTTATAGTCTATAACTTCTCTATAGTTTTTTTAGATTATTTTTTTATTTTAAAAGAACTCTTAAGGGATACTATTCTATTAAATACTAGCTTACCTTCTTGAAAAAACCTAGGATCAACATTAAAATATCCATGTCTGAAAAATTGAAATTTTTGGCCTGATTTTACATTTTTCATATCAGGCTCCAAAAATCCATTTAATATTTCCAAGGATTTTGAATTTACATTATCTAAAAATGAATCACTGCCTTCTTCTTCCTTTTCATCTAAAATTAAGGGTTCATAAAGTCTTATTTCTGCTGGAATTGCAGTACTTGCATTTACCCAGTGAAGTGTACCTCTAACTTTTCTTCCGTCAGGACTATTTCCGCCCTTTGATGCAGGATCATAGCTGCAGTGCAGCTCTTTTATATTTCCTTCTTCATCCTTTATGACTTCTTCACATTTTATAAAATAAGCACCTTTTAATCTAACTTCATTTCCCGGAAATAACCTATAATATTTTTTAGGTGGATTTTCCATAAAGTCTTCTTGTTCAATGTATATTTCCTTTGAAAAAGATACTTTTCTAGTTCCTGCTGTAGGATCATCTGGATTATTTTCAATTTCAAAAGTATCACATTGTCCTTCAGGATAATTTGTTATTACGACTTTTAGTGGTCTTAAAACAGCCATAGTTCTAGGTGCTTTTGTTTCCAGATCATCTCTTAAAAAGTAATCTAGCATTTGAGAATCTACTACACTACTTGCTTTTGCCACGCCTATAGCTTTGCAGAATTTACAGACAGATTCTGGTGTGAATCCTCTTCTTCTAAGTCCTGCAATAGTTGGCATACGTGGATCATCCCAACCATCTACAAAATTCTCATCTACTAATTTTTTAAGTTTTCTTTTACTCATTACCATATTTGTAATGTTAAGTCTAGCAAATTCTATCTGCTTTGGAACATTTTCCATTTCACATTCACGCACTACCCAATCATAAAGAGGTCTGTGATCTTCAAACTCAAGTGTACATATGGAGTGAGTTACTCCCTCAATTGCATCTTCTAGGGGATGTGCAAAATCATACATAGGATATATACACCATTTATCTCCAGTATTGTGATGTGGGGCATGTGCTATACGATATATAATTGGATCTCTCATATTTATGTTAGGAGAAGTCACATCAATTTTAGCTCTCAAAACTTTTTCTCCATCTTTAAATTCTCCATCTTTCATTCTTTCAAATAATTCAAGATTTTCTTCTACAGTTCTATTTCTATAAGGGCTTTCCTTACCAGGTTTAGTTAAAGTACCCCTATATTCTCTTATTTCATCTGGTGTCAAATCGCACACAAAAGCCTTACCTTTTTTTATTAAAAGTAACGCTCTTTTATACATTTCATCAAAATAGCTGGAGGCAAAATGCAATTCATCCCAGTCATATCCAAGCCATTTTACATCTTCTTTTATTGATTCTACATATTCCGTATCTTCTTTTGAAGGATTAGTATCATCAAATCTTAAATTAGTTCTTCCACCAAATTCATCTGCCAATCCAAAATTTAAAACTATTGACTTTGCATGGCCTATATGTAAATATCCATTAGGTTCTGGAGGAAACCTTGTTATTATTTTTTTATACTTTCCTGACTTCATGTCTTCTTCTACTATGTTTTTAATAAAATTTGATGAACTCTTGCTTTCTTCCATAAGTTAACCATCCTTTTCTAAAACTTATTTACTTATTTATATGTACATCAGAGTGGTAATCGTTACCTGACCAAATCACGATTTGGATTCTCTGATTTAAAGAAAAGGCATTTTTTATAAGTAAATGCCTTTTCTAAATATCTATACAAATTCCTTGTTTTTAATATAAATTCTAAAGGCTATCTCTTCTACAAGTGAAAAAATACTAGATGTTATAAAATACAATCCAAGTGCTATTGGAGCTTTAATTGTTATTAAAAGTCCAATTACTCCAGGAAGTATAGCTGACATCTTATTGTACTGCACTTCCCTATAGACTTTAAAATAATCTATAGAATTTACTAGACCAGGCAGCATTGAAATGATCGAATACATTATAGGCACTATGAAATAACTATCGCTTAATTTTATTGAAGCTACCCAAGGTATAAGCACCGTACCTGAAACTACAGGCATGCTTATAATGGTTTTATAGAGTCCTCCTATTATGGGAAGCTGAATAATTGTAAGCAAACATCCCATCATACTTTTTAAATTATTCTTATAACAGTTTTGGATTTCCTTTTCCATCTTAAGCTTATCATTTTTATACCTAATTTTTATGTCTTCCATCTTTTTAGCAACTTTCTGCTGCTTTAAAATGCTGAACCTTTGTTTCATAGACATAGGCATCAAAAATACCTTTACAATTAAAGTGAGAACAACAACTGCAATGCCCCAATCTCCCGTAAAATTGAATACATGATTGAGCAAAGCGCCCAGTAAATTAAAAATAATGTTCATATAATATCTCCTATCTATAAATTATTATATTTTAAAACATTATTTTTAAATAAGGTTGTGTAAAGTATATCCACACTTTATATTTTTCATAACTGACATACTGTTTTATATATAATTTCTTAGGATAACTCAATGCCCTTAAAACTATACATTCTATTAAATTATATCTAATACTTTCTTTAAAATTTTTATGTACCTGTAAAACGCCAGAAAAAACTGCAGTTATGCACATAAACAACAGAATAAAGTAGAAAATATTGAAAAAGTCCATGTTCATGATAAACATTCCTTTAAAATAAATTATATATCAAATACTTTTATTTGATATTACCATATAATGATTTTATATTCAACACAAACCCTTTATTTATGCTAATATAACCATAATATCACAAAAATATATTTAAAAATAAAAGTTTTTGTTGTACCTTACCTTACGTCATGTGTTACAATAATTTAGGCAGAGGTGATAAATAATGAGTTCCCATAAATCAGAATTAGTAAGTATCGGCAAATTCGCCCAAAAATCAGGTGTTACCTTGAGGACTTTAAGGTACTATGACAAAATAGGTCTTTTAAAACCCTGTTCCTATACTGAGTCTGGTCACCGATTATATAATGTTGAAGATTTTGGTAAGCTTCAAAAAATACTTACTCTTAAATTTATAGGTCTTTCACTTGAGGATATATCTAAAATAATGAACTATGATTTAAATCAGGGTGACTTAAAAAGATCTCTCCAAATACAAAAAAAGATAATGAAAGAAAAAATATACCACATTGAAGCTGTAATAAAATCCATAGATGAAGCTGTTCATATGCTTGACAATAACAAGGAACTCAATTGGAACAAGTTTATAAACATAATAAGCATAGTAAATACAGATCAAAAGTGGATGGAACAATACGAAAATGCCTCTAATTTAAAAGCCAGAATAAGAATTCATGAACTTTTCAGCACAAATAAGCGAGGATGGATGAAATGGTTTTTTAATCAATTAAATATTCCTTTCAAATCTTCTATTTTGGAACTTGGATGTGGTAATGGGGAATTATGGCAAAAAAATCTAGATAAAATTCCTGAAGGTTGGGACATTACTCTTACTGATTTTTCCCCTGGAATGCTTCAGGATACAAAAAATAATTTAGGCATTAATTCAAAAAGATTTACATTTAAAATAGCAGATGTACAAAATATACCTTATGAGGACAATAGTTTCGATGTAATAATAGCAAATCATGTATTATACCATGTAGGTGATGTAGACAAATCCCTTTCAGAGATTTATCGTGTTTTAAAACCTAAAGGTTATTTTTATGCCTCAACTGTAGGTAAAAATCATATGAAGGAAATGAGAGAAATCGTTAAAAAATATAACTTTAAGAATATAACTACAGATAGTTTTAATATTACAGAAAGTTTTCAACTTGAAAATGGTCTGTTAAAACTCTCTAAGTGGTTTAAGAATGTAAAAATGAAAAGATATAGTGATAACTTAAAGCTAACAGCTGCATCTCCTCTCATAGATTATATATTTTCTATGCCTGGCAACACAAAAACTACATTTGACAAAAATAAACTTGAATCCTTTGCAGAGTACTTGCAGTCTGAAATAAACAAAAATGGGTATATTTATATAACAAAAGATACTGGTTTTTTTGAAAGTAGGAAATAGTTTTATACATCAACCTACAATCTAAAAACTTATATAATAAACAACGAAACAAAATGAAAGGATTGATTATAAATGAATAAGAAAATACCATTCTCACCACCAGATATAGGTGAAGACGAAATAAACGCAGTTGTAGAAGTTTTAAAATCAGGATGGATTACTACAGGTCCAAAATGTACTGAATTTGAAAAAAAGATTGCTGAATATTGTAATAGTGATAAAGCACTAGCTGTAAACAGTAATTCTGCTGGACTAGAACTTGTATTGAAGGAATTTGACATAAAAGCAGGAGATGAAGTCATAACTACTCCTTATACTTATACTGCAACAGCAAGTGCAGCGATACGTAGAGGAATTAAACCAAAGTTAGTAGATATAGAAAAAGATTCTTTCTTAATTGATTTAGAAAAATTAGCAGATGCTATAACACCTAAGACAAAAGCTATATATACAGTAGATGTTGCAGGAGTACCTATAGATTATGATGCTGTTCGCAAAATATTAAAGGATAAAAATCGTGAGGATATAATTTTTGTATCGGATTCCGCTCACTCTTTTGGTGCAAAATACAAAGGCAAAAGAGTTGGTTCGCAAGCTGATTTCCACGTTTTCTCCTTTCATGCAGTAAAAAATTTCACTACTGCCGAAGGTGGTGCAATAACATTTAGCGAGAATGATAAATTTGGTAAAAAAGACTTATATAAGGATTTTAAGTTGGAATCCCTACACGGTCAATCAAAAGATGCTCTTTCCAAAATGCAGGCAGGTGCATGGAAATATGATATAGTTACCGATGGAGGTAAATGCAATTTAACTGATATAGCTGCAGCTATAGGTTTGGCACAATTCCCAAGATATGAAGAAATGCTAAAAAAACGTAAAGCTATATTTGATTTATATACTAAATTTTTAAGTGAAAAGGATTGGGCTATAATTCCATTTAAAAAAGATGCTATACGTGAAACTTCATACCACTTATATCTTCTTCGCATAAAAGACTTTAGTGAAGATCAAAGAAATGAAGTAATAAAATCCCTTGCGGCAAAAGATATAGCTACTAATGTTCACTATACTCCTTTACCTATGTTTACACTTTACAAAAATTTAGGTTACGATATAAAGGATTATCCAAATGCATATAATCACTATGCAAATGAAATTTCTGTACCAGTTTATTCTCTTCTTAAATTGGAAGATGCAGAATATGTCGTTAAAGAATTAATTTCTGCTGTAGAAAAAGTCATGAAATAAATTGAAAGCGAGGACGAAAAATGAAAGTTAATTTTTTTACACCTACAAGAGAATACTTAGAAAAGAAAGAAGAATTTGATAAGGCTATATCAGCTGTACTTGAAAGTGGAAGTTTTATATTTGGACCTCAAGTATCAGAACTTGAAGAAGAAATAAAAAAATATACAGGAGCTAAGCATGCTATAGCTGTAGCTTCTGGAACAGATGCACTTTTGGTTTCTTCTCATGCACTTGGATTTAAAGCTGGAGATGAAATTATAACTTCCCCTTTTACATTTTTAGCTTCAACTTCTTGTATAGCTAAATTAAATGCAAAACCAGTTTTTGTTGATGTAGATGAAGATACTTTTAATCTAGATGCAAATAAAATAGAAGAAAAAATAACTTCAAAAACTGCAAGTATATTACCAATACATCTTTTTTCACAGATGGCAGACATGGACAAAATAATGAATATAGCATCCAAGCATAATTTAAGTGTTTTAGAAGACGCTGCAGAAGCTTTTGGAATGCAGTGGGGAGGTTCCTCAAGTGAATACAAACATTCTGGTACTATAGGAGATATTGGTATTTATTCATTTTTTCCAACAAAAACACTAGGTGGTTATGGCGACGGAGGAATGATAGTAACTAATAATGACAAGTTAGCTGAAACTGCTAAAATGCTTAGAGTACATGGTGCTTCTAAAAAATATCATTATGACTATATAGGATATAATTCAAGACTTGATTCTATTCAAGCTGCTGTACTTTTAGTTAAACTAAAATATATAGATAATGCACTTAAACAAAGACAAAAGGTAGCTGATTGGTACAAAGAAAGACTTGCTGATTGTGACTATATAAAACTTCCTACAGTTAAAGGAAATCAAAAGCCAGTATATTATGCATTTAATACATTAGTAGAAAAAAGAGATGAACTTGCTGCATACTTAAAGGGAAATGAAATTGGAACTAGTATTTATTATCCAATCCCTCTTCATCTTCAAAAATGCTTTGATTATTTAGGCTATAAAAAGGGTGATTTCCCTGTAGCTGAAAAACTTTCAACTAAAGTTTTAGCTCTTCCTATATACCCTGAAATAACTGAAGATGAAGTTAACTTTGTGTGCGAAACTATTAAAAAATTCTATACAAAGTAACATTATACAAAAAGCAGTATTTAGTTTTTATACTAAGTACTGCTTTACAAAATTAAACACATTTTCAAAGCATTATATATATTTTATCCGAGAGTGTAAGCTCTCCAGGATTCCAGCACCTTTTAGGACATTTCATAATTTTGTATGGCATATGCAAGTCATTTATGAACTTATAAAATTCATTATCAAGCCAGGGAGGAGTCCAACTTCCCGACCTACATATGTGAATTACATTTATGTTCTTATTTACTAAATGCTCTACCTTAGGATACTTTATAGAAAACGATTTATTTATTTCCTCAAATTCACTTTTTTCTTCATAAGTATAAGGACTATAAACTATACTTGCCTTTCTTACAATACTGTCTTTTAAAAGTTTTCCAAGCCAATTGGCACAATTCAATTCAAAATCAAGTGACTTCATCCCACCGTAACCCAAATCAGAATGTGCATCAAAATTTATAACTTCATCACAATTATTGTTTTGAGCTATGAAATAAGAAAACTTATGGGAGTCAGATACATATACCTTAGCTTTACTTTCTATGAAAAAACATTGTTTTATTTTACTCCAAAAGCCTTTCAGTTCATTACCGGTTCTAACTGTTTTTTCAATGTTTTCTCCCATTTGCCTATTTTTAAAATATCTCCTATACCACAATATAATATTTGTTCTCTTATTCTCAATATAAGAGCCGCACCATTCCTCTCTTATAGGAATAAAATAATCCCAATCAATGCTGAGAAGATTTTTTTTCATAGCAATACACCTCACATATAACTATAATGTTACACTACCAGCATTAATTTTTAAACCTTTCAAATACTAATTTTTAACATAAGATATCCACATATTTCTTATATTTTTATAATATTCATCCCCCGTAATATTATAAAGCACATTCATTTCTTCAATGTGAATACAATGATAAAAGTCAGAACTGCTGGGAGGTCCATTTTTTATAATGTGATATAAATCATAGGATGTGAAATTCCCTATATCATAATAGGGCAGTATATATTTTAAGCTTAGGAGTCCTTTATTCCAGTATCTTTTAGCCATGTTAGAATAGTATATATTTTGAGGACAGTGTACACTGCTCCAATCATATAAACCTATCAATGTAAATATATACCCGTTTAATGTATAGGTAGACGTTTTTCCCACATACTGCTGAAAAAATATCTTGTCTTCAAGACTTTTATCTAAAGCACTTAGATTATCCATAACACCACCTTCTGAAACAGGCGTTAAAAGATATTTAAGTACTCTCTGTCCTGCATTTATATACTTTGAATTTTTAGTTAAATGATAGGCTCTAGTAAATACACTAAGTGCCTGCCCCTGGGACATACTTGAAGCCCATCCTTCATTTAAGCACTCATAATATCCAAATTTAAACTCATATCTTAGAGATCCATCTTTTTTTATACTCTTTATTAAAAAATCCGCTGTATTTAAAAATTTATCTTTATTAGCTCCAGTATCCATATATCCATCATATAAATAAAGTGCATATTGGCATATAGTAACTGCATTGTAATAAAATTTGCCATTGTATTTTACCATAGGTATGCCATTTTTATCATATTTAAAACTAGGAGACTCAAGATAAGCCCAATCCGGCTGATAATTAAAATATTTTTTTACAGGATCATATTCTTTATATAATGTGTAATTACACTTATTGTTTTTATAATAGTCGGCACCACTTTTCCCAATATTCATATACTCCGGGAGGAAAGAATACTTATCTAAAACTGGCACTTTCCTCTCTGCAAGCAGTTTACATATTTTTGCTTCGTTTATAATACTTTTAGACATATTCTTATTTTCTAAAACTATATTATATCCTTCTATAGCTTTTGAATATTTTTTTTGATTTTGCAACCTTCTGCTATTTTTTAGTATACTTTTGACTTCATTTTCAGATACTTCACCCACTCTTAAAAGCTTTTGCTGCTCCAGTAAACAAAATTATATTAATAACCAAAATTATAACTGTACATATTATCCTTGGAATTATATTTTTCTTGAATTTCATATTCTCTCCTTTTATGATTTTCAAATAATATTAACCTATTATAACTTTTAATATTATTTTCTAATATATAAAAATATATTCTAAACTTTAATCATCGCTTTCCCGTTTTATAGATACATATAATTTGATACATAAAAATGAAAGAGACTGGCTTTTAACAAAATTTCAATTCTTTTATATTTTCCTTAATAATCATCATTTTTTTGTAACTTTTAAATCTAAAATTTTATACTTGATAACATAGAATAATAAAATTAAATAATTATATAGAACTATGTATGTTATCCACAACTTTGATAAATAATATTATAAAATTATATATTAAGGTGGCTTATTATAACTATGTGTAATGAACACACAAAATCTAATAACAAAACTTCACATGAAAGCTTTTTAGAGAATTACATACTTAGTAATTCTCTTCAGTCAAATGTAAGTCTAATTAAAGAGATCTTTAATGATGATGATACACTTGTCGTAAGATATTTCGAAAACCAAAAAAACAATAGTGTTAAATGTTGCATAATCTTTCTTCAAGAAATGATAGACAATGAAACAATAAACACAAATATTATAAAGCCAATAATTGAAAGTACCTATTTAAATGAAGAACATAGTAACATTGAAAATATTTTGAATCACATAATCTTTTCAAACAACGTTAACAAAACTAATGATGTAAATAAGATCATTGAATCCATCTTAAATGGCAATACAGTTCTTTTTTTAGGAAGTGAATCAGAAGCTTTAATTGTAAGTACTATTGGGTGGAAAAGTAGAGAGATTAAAGAGCCAGAAGGAGAAAAAACAATACGAGGTCCAAGAGAAGGATTTACAGAATCTCTTATGGTAAATATTTCCATGGTAAGAAGAAAACTATTAACTCCAGACTTAAAGTTTAAATTTAGAGTTTTAGGCACACGAACACAAACAAAAATTTGCTTATGTTATATAGATGGTATCGTCAATAACAAAATACTTGATGAGTTAAATAAAAGACTAAATAGCATTGATATAGACGGAACTTTAGCTTCTGGTTACATACAAGAACTTATTAATGATGAACCTTTTTCGCCATTTAAGACAATAGGAAATACCGAAAGACCAGATATCGTTGCAGCCAAATTATTGGAAGGACGTATTGCAATAATGGTAGATGCCACTCCTATTGTGTTAACTGTGCCACATATTTTTATTGAACTTTTCCAGGCTAATGAAGATTATTATATTAATTTTTATTTTTCTTCCATAAGCAGATTGCTGAGAATACTAAGTTTTATAATAACTATAAGCCTGCCTTCACTTTTTATAGCGTTAACTACATTCCATATTGAAGCAATACCTACACCACTTGCTATAAGCATATCTGCGGCACGACAGGATGTACCCTTTCCAACTGTAGTAGAAGCTTTGGGACTTTTACTAACATTTGAAATTCTTAGGGAAACTGGTGTGCGAATGCCAAATCAAATTGGGCAGGCTTTCAGCATAGTGGGTGCACTAGTATTAGGTCAAGCAGCAGTTGATGCCAGATTTGTAAGTGCACCAATGATAATTGTCATAGCCCTTACAGGAATAACTGGACTTGCGATTCCAAAAGTTAAAGGAGCCTCTATTTTATTGAGAATAATATTATTAATATTTTCTTCCATATTAGGACTGTATGGTTTTATTTTTGGAATCATAGGATTAATGATTCATTTATTCAAAATGCGTTCTTTTGGAGTACCTTACATGCTCAGTCTCATGACATTAAAACCTCAAGATTTAAAAGATACTGCTATAAGAGCTCCCTGGTTTTACATGAAATACCGTCCAAAATTTATTGCTGCCAATAATTTAATAAGGAAATCATCTGGAGGTAGTAAAAATTGAAGATCAAAAAAAGAATACTTCCCGTTTTACTATTACTATTATCCTCAGTACTATTATCCGGCTGCTGGAATTATACAGATATTGAAAAATATTCACTTGTAACAGGACTTTCACTGGATAAGGATAAGAAAAACAATAAATATATAGTAAGTGCAGAAATACTTGACTTTCAAATGTCCGGAGAAGGAGCCAAAACAATATCGAATGTAATTGAATCCGAAGGAAACACTATATTTGATGCAATACGAAATATGATAAATTTTACTGGTAAAAAATTATATTGGGGTCACGCAAGAGTTTTTATTATAAGTAAGGATATAGCAGAAGAAGGTGTCATTCCATCACTTGACTTATGTTACAGAGGGGCTGAAATAAGAGAAGAAATGTATGTGCTAATTTCAAACAGAGCCACAGCAAAAGAAATTCTTCAAAGTAAGACTGTAAGCTCAAATTTAAAGTGTTTTGATATTACTAAAATGGTAGAAAATCAAAAAATACTTGGCAATGAACCTATTGTAAGGGTTTATGAACTGGTTAATGATATTGAAGAAAGCGATATATCTCCTGTTTTACCTCTCTGCGATATAAAAACAAATACTGATAAGCAAATTGTAGAATTAAATGGTACAGCCGTATTTAAAAAAGATATACTTGTAGGATTCTTAAATAGAAAAGAATCAAAATATTTTCTTTTTGCAACAGATCAAATTGACAAAACACTATTGGTTGAAAAAATTTCAGATGGCATCCAAAATACCAACATAACCTTAGAAGTATTTGGAAACAAAACAAAAATTAAGCCAGTATACAAAGATGGGAAACTAAGTATCGACATGAATCTTAGAATAGATGCATCAATTGCAGAGATTGAAGGAAGCAAAAATTTTATCAATAAAAACAATCTAAATGTCCTCAAACAAGCCTCTGAAAAATCGCTAAAAAAGTCAATAAAAAATACTATTAATAAAGTACAAAATAAATATGATGCTGATATTTTTGGATTTGGTAAACATATAAGGGCTGACATGCCTTCAGCTTGGGATGATGTTAAAGATGAATGGAACGATGTCTTTAAAAACATAAATGTAAACGTAAATGTAGAAATTCAGCTTCGAAATAGCTCAATTAATTCAAATGCAATTAGAAGAGGGATGTAATCTATAATGTTATTTGCTTTATATCTTTTTATAATTATATTCTTTACTATACATGACTTAATTCCAATAATTAGTATTAAAAATTGGAAATTGCTTACTATTTATGCATCTTTCATGCTATTTTCACTTATACTTGATATATTCTCTGCCTTCCATGTCAAAGTTCCTAGCTCAGCAGTACCAATAAGAAGATTTATTGAGTTTATATTCAAACTGCAAGGTTAATTGAAAGGAGGAAAATACATGGATAAACAAGTAATATCCAATTCCCAAGGTGTATGTATATTGACTATGTTCCTGATTGGTACTTCCATTGTACTGGGAGTTTCTAAAAATGCAAAACAAGATGCTTGGATATCCATCGCACTAGGAATACTTATATCACTACCGATGGTTTTTGTCTATTCAAAACTACTTAATAATTTTCCTGGAAAAGATCTATATGATATTTTTCAGTATGTACTTGGTAAAAAATTGGGTAAAGCAATTTCAGTATTATTTATTTGGTATGTATTCCATCTGGGAGCTTTAGTAATAAGAGTTTTTTCCGAATTTGTAAATGTTGTTTCATTTCCCGAAACACCTCAATTCATTTTTGCTATTTTTCTTGGTTTATTGTGCATTTGGATTGTAAAATCCGGTATTGAGGTTTTAGGTCGTTTTTCCATGTTTTTTTTACCATTACTTATGGTAATTACATTAATTATTGTACCTCTTCTCTATACTAACGCCCACTTTATAAATTTAAAGCCTATATTATATAACGATACAAAACAAGTTTTACTAGGAGCATTTTCTTCTTTTTCTTTTCCATTTACCCAGTCAGTTATCTTCACTACAGTTTTTCACTCACTGAGAAATAAAAAGAAAATATTCAAGGTATTTCTTACAGGATTATTAATAAGTGGCACATATCTTTTATTATCTTCTATTAATAATATCATTGTTCTAGGAGTTCAAACAACTACAGATTTA
Organism: Clostridium sp. AWRP; assembly: GCF_004006395.2. Taxonomy (NCBI): domain Bacteria; kingdom Bacillati; phylum Bacillota; class Clostridia; order Eubacteriales; family Clostridiaceae; genus Clostridium; species Clostridium sp. AWRP. The sequence goes on from NZ_CP029758.2 coordinate 3,037,916, forward strand.
TACTTCCCTCCATATACATCCACAAGAACGATTAAAATAGGTGATTTTATTGAAAGATTTGAAATTGTTATTGCATTGATATTTATATTCATGGGATTTGTTAAAGTAAGCGTGTGCTTGTATGCAGCATCAACAGGCATTGCTAAAGTATTTAATATAAACAATTACGAAATAATGGCTGCTCCGATAGGACTTCTTATGATAAATTTATCACAAATACTATATAATAATACTATGGAAATGTTTCATTGGGCTAATAATATATATATGTATTATGCTGTTCCATTTCAAGTAATCTTACCAATAGTAACATTGATTATTGCACAAATAAAATTAGGATCAAATAATTCAGCACCCAAAACACTAAAATAATTTAGTGCTTTGGGTATTTAATTACGTCAATATTACAATGTTGTAACTCCAAAGGAGATGTTATAAAGTGAAGTTTAATAAAAAAAGTATATTAGTCGATATTTTAATTTTGAACTTACTTATTTAATTTTTTATTAAATCTAACAGCATACGTTAAATATGGCTCTCCAAAATATTCTTCTTTATCTTTTATATATCCATGTTTTTTATAGAATGAAATAGCTCTACTATTTCCCTTAAAAGCCCATATGACAATTTCTTTATAACCATATTTAAACGCCCGCTGCTCTGTAAAGTTAATCAATTGACTTCCAATGCCTAGATTTTGATAAGCCTCCGAAATATAAATACGCCAAACTTCAAAAGCTCCTATTTTATCATCATCAACTGTATCTCCAATAGATAATAGTGCTGCAATATGCCCATTACATTCATAAACATAGTTTGATAATCTATCAGATAAGAAATCTGCTTTCAATCTCTTTTTCCTATTAAAACAACCATTATCATTGAGCAATTGTTCATTTACATAGCCATCATATACAGACCTCCAATTATCATTGACAATTTTACAAACAATTTCTATATCTTCTTCTTGAAGCAAACGTATCATTTAATTTATTTCCTTTCTAAATTGAAATTCTGAAATTGGAATTACTGGTTTTGGATTTTCAGAATGCTCTCCGATAATTTTCTCCATCCAAATCATATCATACCAGTTTCCAAACTTGTATCCGCATTTTGTAAAATGTGCAATTTTCCTATATCCTAATTCAATAGATTTACTAAGTATTAAACTCATTAACCCTAGATATATTTTTTAATCCACTGTCTTAAAAATTGTAGTTGTTCTTCGGTATGGAAATAATGCTCTCCTTGTTCCATAACCTGTAAATTGCAGTTGAAACGTTTTACAAATGAAGCTATCACATTAAACTCACACAAATTATCTTCTGAACCATAAAGAATTGAAGTTGGTTTATTCCAAGCAGAAATAGGATGTTCTTTTACATAGCAGTAGTAATCCCAATAGAGTGTTTGTCCAATAGGTGTTGAAATTATAGTAATGGCATCGTCTTCTTTATTTGACATATTACCATGTATCGCTACAAATAATTTATCCGATTTTTTACCCCACAAAATTGCAGGGATATTTTCTATTTTTAAATTATTCTTTATCATCATATTCTCCTTTATATTTTTCTTTACACCTTTTATTATACATAAAATATAGTATAAAAATTTTAATCTATCTATAATATTAAATTTTTATTTAAGTATTTCAACATTTTCATAAATGGTTTTCTTCTCATTAGATGAAATAACTTTATCTGTAATATATGCTATTATAATAATTATAGGTATATCGACAGCATATCGGGTAATCATAAATTTCCATCCCATTACTGATGCTTCAAATAATGATATAGGTATTTTTGTAGCAGACCATGCTCCTATAAAAATTAGCACATTGAAAAAAGCACTTCCCTTTTTCATCAAAACTGCAGCAAAAGGGAAAGAAACATATACCGGTCCAGCAGCAAATGAACCTAATAGAAAAGCAATAATCATACCTTTTAATCCTGAACCTTTTCCCATAAGTTTTATCATTGTTTCCTTTTGTACCCAAGTATCCAAAAGCCCCATCAAAATAAAGATCGGTGGCATAATAGCAAGCAGTTCCTTTAAATTATCTGCCGTTCCCTCTAACGAATTTATTCCCAATGAAGGTTTTACTAACAATAAAATTAAATTTATTATTAAAATAATACCAAAAGTTCTATATCTTTTTAATATTCTTTTCATCATATTAACACTCCCATCACAAAAGCAATTGCAAAAGAAAACACAAGGGCAAGTGAATTTCTAACATATGTGGCTTTCTTACCCCAATATTTTGATTCAATAGGAATTGTAATAATTCCAACCATGACTGACGTTGATATAAGCATTGTTATTTGAGCCATACCAGCTCCATTTTTTAGCAAAGTAGCTGCTAATGGAAATGTGACAAAACCAGGTATTACAGTACAAGATCCAATAAGTGCAGCTAACGCTAAACCTAATATACCAGATTGATGACCCATTATTTTTGAAATAACCTGCGGGCTTAAAATAGCAAGCATAATCCCTATAATAAACAATATGGAAAGGAATAACGGCAAGATATTTTCAAAAGACTTCCAAGCTTTTTTTAGAGCCAGTAAAGTTTTTTCGCGGCTTTTAATTAGTGATACAAGTACTAAAATAAACATTAAAAAGTATAATCCCATAGTAAACATAAAATTCTTTTACCTCCTCATACAATTAGTTGTGTAAAATTAAACATCATAGTGTAATAAATATAATAGTGTATTTAACACTATTAGCATACATCTATTTTTTGATAGTGTCAATAACACTAATATATTATTTGCAATAAGATGTATGAAGTAATATAATGTTATTATACTATAAATAAAAAGGAGATATTTTATGACTGGTAAAAGAAAACAATCTCGTCATCTTCCTGCATTTATTTTACTGACACTAGCTGAATGTTCTGCATATGGTGGTGCAATATATACTTCACTTATAGAAAATATACCTGATTTTCAGTGTGACCAAGGAGCTATATACCGTACTCTTAAGCAACTTGAAGATGATGGTGCAGTAATATTTTCGTGGGATACAACTAATTCAGGACCTGCAAAAAAAATTTATACTATTACTGACACCGGATTGAATCAACTTGATGATTGGAAAAATGATATAGAAAAAAGAATTCTGTATTTAAAATATTTTTTAGATAGATACAAAAATTTAAAAAAGTAAAATGCTTTTGAAGCTGTCCATAATTGTATTTTCATTAGTTCCTTTTGTTTTACTATCCTTATTCTTCTTAATGTTTCTGTATGCTAATAATATATTTTGTTCGTTTAGTATTAAACTTAGCAGGTTATCAAATTTCTTACCACTTAAGCTTTTTCTGTATAGTTCATCAAATATTTTTTGAATATCATAATACTCATTATTCCTTACCATTCGTCTCTTTTTCAACTTCTTTTCATTTGTTGCCATTAGTCGATTACTCACCTCACGATTTTCATCTCTCTTAGTCTTACACGAACCTAATAATTATTGTATTTGTAAATTTTATTGTAAATATTGACTTGTGGCTATCCCTCCACTGACTTTCATCAGCTTCAATGGTACTGTGCCACTACTTTCACTGATATTAAAGCAAGTTATAATTTACATCTTTCCTTGAAACCACTTTTTAGGAAATAAGTCCTCCACGGTATCAGCTTACCACGTTCCAATAATCTTATCCTTGCATATACTCTTAGGTAATTCCTCTAAACCTGTTTGCTTGATACTGCCTTTAACAATATAAGGATTTTCATAACGGTGTATTTTACTCGTCCCCACAAACCCTATGTTTTTAGATAGGCATGATATTTCTATCATGTATAATTCTAGACTCTTTCATTCAGAATTTCGTCAGTCACTTATTTATCCATGACCATTCTTACCATAAGTATTTTATGGATTCCCGACCTATCATGCACTCGACTACCTCTAATTCGCATTTCCTCAGCTTGACCCGTTAGGGTGTACTCTCAGCCGACTTCACCGAGCTTATAACATTTTTATTCTTATTCATAAAAATGCTATTCGGAGTATTAGAATGGCCCTTCAAGACGTTACTCTTTCATTACAATCTTTAAATTTATAAAAAATCTCTTGACCTAAAGCTAACTTTATCTACTACAATAAATATGATATAGTAAATTTAAAATTAGGAAAAGGAAGCTATAGGTGATTTCACCGCACAGAATACATAAAATCAATCAATATTTTTTAAAACAGGGGTGATTATAATGAAAAAATCAAAGGTATATTTTACAGATTTTCGTACAAAACTTGGAGAAGGTCTTCCAACCAAGTTAAAAAAGCTAATTAAAAAAGCAGATATCGAACAAATCGACATGGATAACAAGTTCGTTGCCATCAAAATGCACTTCGGTGAACTAGGCAACTTAGGTTTTCTGCGTCCAAATTATGCAAAGGCTGTAGCCGACGTTGTTAAAGAACTTGGTGGAAAGCCATTTTTAACTGACTGTAATACCCTGTACCCTGGCAGCCGCAAGAATGCCCTTGAGCACCTAGAATGTGCATGGGAAAATGGCTTTACTCCACTTACAGTAGGCTGCCCCGTCATCATTGGTGATGGCCTAAAGGGTACCGATGATATCACAGTACCGGTAATAGGTGGTGAATATATAAAAGAGGCAAAAATCGGTCATGCAATTATGGATGCTGACATACTTATCAGCCTGACTCACTTCAAAGGCCATGAAGCAGCCGGCTTCGGTGGTACCATCAAAAACATTGGTATGGGCTGCGGATCTCGTGCTGGGAAAAAAGACCAACATATTAATGGTAAACCTCATATCATACAGGAGAAGTGTAAGGGGTGCCGCAGATGCCAAAGAGAGTGCGCCAATAATGGTTTGATGTTTGATGATGTAAAAAAGAAAATGACTATCAATACAGAAAACTGTGTAGGCTGCGGACGCTGCTTAGGTGCATGTAATTTTGGCGCTATCGCATTTACAAACTGGGCAGCCAATAAGGAATTGAATTGCCGCATGGCGGAATACACCAAAGCGGTAGTAGACGGTCGCCCTTGCTTTCACATTTCCCTTGTGATAGATGTTTCACCTAACTGTGACTGCCACAGCGAAAATGATGCTCCAATCCTACCAAATTTAGGCATGTTCGCTTCCTTCGATCCATTAGCACTGGATCAGGCCTGTGTGGATGCCTGTATGTCAGCTACACCGCTGCCAAACAGCCAATTATCCGACAATATGTCAAAACCTAACTTTAAAGATCATCATGACCATTTTACCAACTCCACACCAGAATCGGAGTGGCGTACCTGCCTTGCCCATGCAGAAAAAGTAGGTCTTGGCAACCGTGAATATGAGTTGATTACTATATAATTCCATGACAATATCAGCAAAGGCCTGATAGAAATTCATCAGGCTTTTGCTTTTTTAAGTTTGCCTTTTAACAAATACTGCATAATTCAATTTTAAACTACATAGTTTAAAATATATACATAATATTCATATTTTTATATTATTTTTTGTTTCAATGTATTGTTTTTGTGATATAATATAGAAAACAATACATAACTTTCAGGAGGAAAAAGTGATGGTTGTGGATCCAATTAAAGATAAAAATAAGATAGACGCCTTGCTCATGCATTTAAAAAATAAAAGTGAAAGAGACTGGCTGTTAGCAAAATTTCAATTAAACACGGGATTAAGGATTAGTGACGTAATTAAAGTTAAAGTACAAGATCTAATGACTTCCTATCTTAGTTTCAAGGATGATCTTGTAATTCAAAAAAAGAAAATCAAATTAAATAACAGCCTTAAAAAAGCTCTAAATACCTATATAGAACATAATAATCTTGGACAAACTTTTTATATTTTTCAGAGCAGAAAAGGCTTAAATAAACCCATAAGTGTCACACAAGCTTATAGAATTCTAAAAGCTACAGCTGTAAGTTTGCATATAAAGAATTTTGGTACTCACAGCTTAAGAAAAACATGGGGATACTGGACTTATAAGGCGAGCAGATACAATATTGGTCTTATTATGTATACATTTAATCATTCATCAAAAAAGATCACTCTTAGATATATTGGGATAACTCAAGAAAATAAAGATGAATTATATTCTTTAGTTCAATTTTAATTTATAGTACTTGTATAATATACTAAAAATTTCATGGGGATATAAGCGAACAAATTTTTTTAGCAGTTAATAGGCCAAAATTTTTAAAAAATTTACTAGGAGGACTCTTATATGAAAATAAAAAATGCTTTAGAAAAAAACACTAAACAAGCTATTGTAAACAAAATCGTTAATTATCTTGATAAAAACCCAGGAGAAAATGTAGATAAGATATTTTCAGCTATTAAAATGCTGACAAAAGATAAGTCTGCATTAGCTCAGATTGAGTTTGTTGAGAATTACTACAACAACGATAAATCCAAACATGAATTTATTCAGGATATTTTAAAAAATACAGATACTAAATGTTTAAAGAAGTTTTTTACTAACTTTTTTGCAAATGCAAATTGGTATGCTGGTCCTAAAAGGCAAAAATACATGGATGAAGAAAATACTAAAATACCATTTGTCATGCTTTTAAGTCCATCCATGAGGTGTCCACTTCACTGTAAAGGATGTTATGCTTCAAGCTACAGTAAGAAAGATGATATTCCTCCTGAAGAAGTTGATAGAATTATAGGAGAGGCAAGAGATCTTGGAATTTATTATATTATTATTCTAGGTGGCGAGCCTTTCTTCAATGATTATCTTTTGGATATATATGAAAAATATGACGATGTAATGTTTACACCATTTACTAGTGGACTTTTACTCAATGAAAAAATTGCAGATAGGATCAAGAAATGCGGTAATGTAATACCTATGCTTTCAATTGAGGGATTTGAAAATGATACTGATGCTCGTAGGGGAAAAGGAACATACCAAAAAGTTTTAAAAGCTATGGACATGCTCCATGAAAGGGGTATATTATTCGGAGTATCTTCAGCAGTTACAAAAACTAATATAAACACCGTACTCAGTGATGAATTCACAGATATGTTAATTGAAAAAGGTTCTAAAATGAGTTGGTACTTTTTATTCATGCCTGTTAATGGCGAAGATGAAGATTTTAATATGATGCTTACAGCAGAACAGAGAGATTACCTTGGCAGAAGAACTAGAGAAATAAGATCTAATAAACCCTATTTTACTTTAGATTTCTTTAATGATGCCCCATATGTAGGTGGGTGTATAGCAGGTAAATATTATTTTCATGTTAATTCAAAAGAAGATGTTGAACCTTGTATATTTTCTCACTTTTCAACAGTTAACTTAAAAGGTAGGCATTTAATTGATGCTTTTAGGGATCCTTTTTTCAAAAAGCTAAGGTCAATACAACCTTATAATAAAAATATGCTAAGACCATGTATGATGATAGATAACACAAACGTTATAATTAATGTATGTAATGAGGTTGGCGCAAAACCTGACGATTCGGGAGCAGAAAAAATGCTTCATGACAATGAATTTCATAAAAAAATAACAAAATCAGCAGAAGACTTTGTACCATATGCAGAAAAAACATGGAATGAAGTTTTTAATAAAAAAGGTAATGATAATTTTGCTAAAGGATAAGCTACTGCTGAGGAGCGACCTTAAAGTCTATTGATGTTCTTCCAGAAACAGATAGTGATAAACTTCAAGGGTTTGGGGACAGAGTCCCCAGGTTAAGCTCCTTTTTTTAAACTCCAATAAATAGAAGATAAAGTTTCTATTTAAGTATTTCAACATTTTCATAAATGGTTTTCTTCTCATTTGATGAAATAACTTTATCTGTAATATACGCTATTAGAATAATTACAGGTATATTAATAGCATATCGAATAATCATAAATTTCCATCCCATTACTAATGCTTCAAATAATGATATAGGTATTCCGGATTAAATCAACTTGATGATTGGAAAAATGATATAGAAAAAAGATTTCTATATTTAAAATATTTTTTAGATAGATATAAGAATTCAAAAAGGTAAACTATAAAACTCAATGCCATGTTTTCATACATGAAGTTTTACTATGTTTTTGACAATAAATAGTCCTTTCTATTTTATGAGGTAAATGAATGATAAAAAAACTAAAAAAATTATTAAAATTAATTATAGGTTATGGAATTGTAGCCATAATTTTAATAGCAAGTATTTCTGTTGTTTCAATATTTGGTGGAGGAATAATGCAATTATTCGGTTTTAAGTATTATTCAATTAGGAGTATTATTTTATTTTTTGCGATAGTAGCTGTAGTAGGTTTCCCAATAGAAATTTTTGCATTATGGCTTCCGAAAATCTTGCTATCACTTGATAAAATTACTATGAAATTAGCAAAGATACTATTCGTTATATTAGATACAATATCAACAATGCTTACAATGACTTTAGTTGATTATTTTATGAGGAGTGTATCGGCATCAGATACGGCTATATTGGTGATATCCTTTTTAATGGCAGTTTCATCAACGAAAGATTTAGAGAAATAATTTCCTACTTTTTTAACCTATAGGTATCATGTATACTCCCTGATATACATTAACTTTAATCATATTTTTCTTTCGTCTCAGCTATCAACTTTGGTAATTTATGCATTAATTTCATCATATGTTTTAACTTATTACCTGATGATTTTGCAACTATCTCAACCATAACTTTACTAACTTGATGTGATGCCAATAGGTTAGGCTTTGATATTATCGCTACCTTTTCCCCACATGTATTACATTTCCCTTGTTGTGATATAAATTTACTAATTCTAAATTTATTTGCTTCATCCTTTTTCATATAATATTTAATTGATAAACATATCTTTATACCCAGTAATAAAAAGCACTAATTCCATAATAAAATTATAAAATTGGTAGAAATAATTAAGAACAATATGAGTTAATATCATACAATATAATGTGAAGAACTTTTATGGAGAATTATATATGGAACAAAATAAAATAATTTTAAATAACTCCACAAATTACAATTTAGTTGAGGATAGTTTTAAACATAACCATTATGGCTGGTATGCTTGTTTGTGTAAATATTTGTATTTTTATTATTATTTACACTGTTGTCCATATAAAGTACCTGCTTATTGGAATCCATTTTTTTATAAATATAGCTTGCATATGAATGATAGAATGATACAAGAACGCTATTATGAACCCCCAAATAATGATATGCACCTTGTTATAAATTCTAATAATACAAAAAAGTTATCTAAACACTTTCGTAAAACTACTGATTTAACTAATTTTAAAGGTAATAAAGTTATAAACTTAAATGGATTAGCTAATTTAAATATATCTGGCAGTTCTCAATTTTCTGAAAGTAGTCTTATGTTAATTAAACAATCCCTAGGTGATGCTATGCCAATAATTATAGTTGACTTAAGACAAGAATCACATGGATTTATTAACGGTATAGCGATAAGTTGGTCAGGTAACAGAAACAAAGCTAATAAAGGTTTAACTAAAGAAGAAGTTTTATTTGATGAGAATACGAGATTACAAAGCATCTTATTAAACAAACCACTATATATTGGCAATAAAATATTAATACCGAAGAAGGTTGAAGATGAAGAAAAATTAGTTCAAAGCTATGGTATGTCATATATGCGTATACCAGTAACAGATAAAGAAAAGCCTACTAATGACATGGTTGATTATTTTATAAAATTCGTTAAGTCATTGCCCAAAAATACCTGGCTGCATTTTCATTGTAAAGGCGGAGTGGGAAGAACAGGTACTTTTATGGTAATGTATGATATTATGAAAAACGCTAAAAATGTTAGTCTCCAAAATATAATGAATAGACAGGTCTTACTAGGAGGAAAGAACTTACTTAGAGATGAACTATACCTAATGAACCGCTCCAAACAAAGAGCTAAATTAATAAAAAGATTTTATATATATTGTGTTGAAAATGATGACAACTTTAAAACTACATGGTCACAATGGATTAAACTTAGTGGTATATTCTAAAAGCAGGCAGTCCAAATTTAAGATAAAATTGGACTGCCTGCTGATGATAGACAAAATAAGAATCTTTCCAAAACTGCAATATTTGCAAGTTCCAAAGTTAAAGGCCCTGTCTTAACCGACACAAAAACTCCAACTGTATTGTCATTAATATATGCAACATAGCAATCTCCTCTACATATATAATCATTAATTACTTCTTTTTTCACACCGCATTATTTAATTCTCAAAAATCATTGTTCTTGTTTTCCATTATAATCTGTAATTTCATTTTTGTCAGAAGATAAATTTATCATATTATTGTTTTAACAATATAATTTAATTAAAATACTATTATGAAAAATAATTATTTTTCGACATATTTAAACAAATAAATAGTAAATTCGCCTTTATTAAGTATAAAGTTAGTATAATACTATCCGATTATCATATAGACTTAATATTTAACAAAATTATTTTGAGTAGAGAGGTGTATATGATGATTATTGAATTTTTTATCAATTCTTGTGTTTTGATAACCTCTATAAGTGTCCTTAGTATTTTTTTTAAAGATAAAATACTAATTTCAAAGTCATCAACAACTATACGTGAAAAACTCTTTATTGGTATGATTGGTGGGATACTAGAAATATTATTGATACTATTTCCTATAAAAGTTATGCCTGATTTATCAATCAATTTTCATGCTCTACCAATTATTTTATCATCTCTTTATGGAGGAATTTTATCTACAATTGTAACTACTGTTATAATTAATATTCTATTTTTCTTGATATTTAGGTTTTCTATAGTTTCTATGTTTTTTTTAGTTACTAATTTGTTTTTAGTAATTGGATTTATTTTTATCTCAAATACTAAAACAACAATAAAAAATAAATGGGTTTATTCTACTTTATATTCATTGATAGTAAGCTCTATTGGAAGTATAATTCTTATTAAAAATACGCAGCTGTTAATTCAGTTTCTAATAATTTACTATATTAATGATTTACTTTTAACATATTTTATATATAAATTTATGGAACATTTATCAAAAGCTTTTGAAGCATATAGAAATCTTAAAACGGAAGCTTCAATAGATTTTTTAACTGGCTTGAATAACGTAAGGCAATTTGATAAAAGTTTACATCGAATTAACATTGCAGTACAAAAAAAAGAGGAAATTCAATATTTATCATTAATATTTCTAGATATTGACCATTTTAAAGAAATAAATGATAAGTATGGTCATGGTTCAGGTGATATTGTACTGAAAAATTTGGCTAACATTCTAACCAACACATGCCGAGCCTTTGATATTATATCTCGTAATGGTGGTGATGAATTTTCTATATTACTATTAAATTGTCCAGCTGCAGACGCAGTCCAAGTTGCTGAAAGAATAAGGCAAAATGTTGAAGCTTATTCGTTTCATATTTCTGATAAAACCACTGTTCATATAACAATTTCAACAGGAGTTTCAACTTATCCTAGTATAACTGACAATATAGATAATCTACTTAGTGATTCAGATACTGCTCTATATAAAGCTAAAAATGAAGGTAAAAATAAAGTAATTTTATACAAAGGTAATTCGCTACAAAATAATTTTAATAGTTATAAGATTCTCCCCTAATATTATATTTTACATAAAAATGGCGTGTGGCAAATATCTTTTTCTAAAAGTATTTTCCACATGCCTGCTCACTTTATGAATCTAATTTATTATTAGTTATATTCATCTGAATAAACAAATTCAAAACTAACATTGTGGCACTTCTTTTATTTGAATCTGACAAACTTGGTCTAGGAATACTCAAAGTTACAGAGTCTATATGGGGAATATCTCCTCCTGAGATTATTACACACAGATCTTTCCTTATGGCAAAAGCCTTATTTAAAATTAGAATATTACAAATAAAATTAATAATATGGAATTACCTTATTTCTACCTGTATGCTTTGCTTCATATAGAGCGATATCTGCACTTTCTATAATTTCTTCAATACTATTGACAATATCAGGATAAGTTGTAACACCAATAGATACAGAAACATTAATTTTTTCACCCGTAGATAGTATAAATTCATGATTTTCTATTGCTTTTCTTATTTGTTCACCAATTTCTATAGCTTGTGTATTAGAACAGTTTATTAATAATATTGAAAACTCTTCCCCACCGTTTCTTGAAATTATGTCAAAAGACCTGCATGTCCTTTTAAGTATTAAAGCAATTTGTTTTAGCACTTCATCACCTGAAGGATGTCCATATGTATCATTAATTTTTTTAAACCAATCAATATCTATCATAATAAGTGAAAGTCTTTCTTTTCTCTCAGCTGCCTTTTTAGATAAATCATTAAACAAGTTGTTGAAATTTCTAACATTATTAAGCCCAGTTAAAAAATCCTTGTAGGAATCTTCTTTAAAGTGCATAAAAAGCAAACTTGATTGATTTATATACTTACAAATATAATATATTATAAATCCAAATATAATTGTTAAAATTGAATATATAATAAATTTTTTGTAAATTGTGTTATTAATTTTTGCAGTTGACAATACTATATTCATAAAAAGGAAATGCAGAATCAAGCTACTACTAATCATGTATATCCATTTTTCTGCTTTCTGTACATTGCATTTAGAAATAAGTCCACAGCCAACACTTATACTTAATATTGTAATTGATGTAAGTATTGTTTGATAACTTATTCCCACAAATACTATCGAAAAGAAAGAAATTACTAAACCAGTAATAAATGAGGCCAAAAATCCACCGTTTATTGCTGAAATAAGTATAGCAAAATTTTGAAAATCTACCGGTATGTAATCTTTACCTTCCATGATAAAAGGTATCAAAAATCCACCTAAAGCTCCTGCAGTAATTCCATATAGCATTCTTATCCATACAGAAGATGATGGATTTAATAAATGTCCTTTATTTTTAAAAAATTGACTCCATATAAAAAGAAATGAAATGAAAAGAAATACACTATTAAGTAAATATCTTGTAATAAATAAGTATTTATTTATAGGACAACACCTCAAAACTTTAAAATTTCACTCTGGTTAATAAAAAACGTCATATTATTATTTAGGACGAAATAAATATTTTGTTCTAAAAATGATGATTTTATACTTATCTTTTATTCATTATTTTTAATTTAATTCCATAAATTAAAAATAATTCTATTTTTGATTCCATTTTATTGCAAATTATAACATTACTTTGATATTCTTCTTATAATAATTGGATTTTACTCAATATTATGTTATAATTTATTATACAAAATATTTATAATGTATAATTATTTTGAAAAGAGGAAACTAAATGGAAAGAAAAAGTGACAGAAAAATAAAATATCTTACCCAAGAAGAAGCAAAAAATCTTTTTAAAGCCATTATCAGTTTAGATAGTATACATGCAGTTAGAGATTTAGCAATTTTTAGAGTTGCTTATAGATGCGGCTTGAGGGCCTCTGAAATTGCTTTAATTAAATTGGAAGATTATAATGCTTCCAAGGGTGAACTTTACTGCAAAAGATTAAAGGGCAGTTACAATAATACTATAAGACTTGATACTAAAACTAAAAATGCATTAGATAAGTATATACATGAAAGCAAATTATCATCTAATTCTGAAATTTTATTTAAAAGCCAAAGAGGAAAACCAATTTCCAGACAAACTCTTGATTATATGATGAAAAAATATTGTTCTCATGCTAATATTTATGATAAAAGTAAATATCATTTTCATTCTATAAAGCATACTACAGCAGTTCATTTGGCAGAGTCTGACATGGATATAAAAGAACTACAATGGTGGCTTGGGCACAAATCTGTTACAAATACAGAAATTTACTTTCAATTTACAACAAAACAGCAGGAAAAAATGTATTGCAAGCTTGAGAGAAAAAACGAAATGGTTTAAAAATAAGACCTTCCCTAATGCTGTATAAAAGGTTTAAAAACCGAGATAGCACTAGCACTGCTAGTTAAAACCGCATAAGAACCGCTTAGAGCTCCAATTTCTATGTCTGCCTCTACTATTTTTGCCGGTGCTAAAACAACAAAAACAAAATAAATATAAAATGCAGCAAATTTAATTTACACTTCATAACAAATTTTATCTTCTATCTTATAACCTTTAATTTTATTTTTAAATTTTTTATGACAAGTGTATACTCATTATTTACAAAACTATAAATAAATTTTCCACAAAATTCTAATTTTAGTAGGTAATTTTTTTGTATTACTGCTTGAAAGCGATTCTACAAGTAATACATCCTATTTTCAATAAAATATTTCAAATTTCTTGATTAAAATTCTTGATATAATCAACTATAACATTATCAAGTTCTTCACTTGTAGCTAATATACTTTTGCTCTCTTCAATATCTTTGTGTTCTATATTTCTAATAATATCATTATTAAGTTTTTCTCTTAAATTTTCTATCTTTTCTTTAATTGTCAATCTATCTTTTGATTCATTCAAAATATATCGTCCCCTAACCTCTTGCTAATATCTACATTACTTGTTATTTATCTTTGACATAAAAAGTGGTGGATAATTTTGAGAATATATTAGTCTAAAGGAAGTAAAATATGTATTATTTATACGTATTTAATTCTATTATTAATATCAGTTATTTTATACTATAAATTATTATCATTTTTCATCACCTCGAATACTAATTATGTAACATTAGAGAAATTTTCTAATATCCACTTCTAAAATTTTCGATAGTTTGTCCAATGTTTTTATTGAAGGATTTGTTCTGCCAACCTCAACATCTGAAAGATATGTATTAGAAATGCCTGCCTTATTTGCTAACTCAT